>CAMOVS010000248.1 GCA_946627575.1 uncultured Lachnospiraceae bacterium | reverse complement strand
GGCTTCGATTAATCAGGACAAGTGTGTCAGCTGCGGAATGTGCCTGGCCAACTGCCCATTTGGTGCTATAGCAGATAAAGCCCAGATCTTCCAGACCATCCAGGCCATCCGAAGCGATGTTCCGGTTTACGCTGCCATTGCCCCGGCTGTGGACGGTCAGTTCGGCCCGGATCTCACGCCCGAAAAGCTCCGTCCGGCCTTCCAGGCTCTGGGATTTGAGGATGTGGTGGAAGTCGCCATCGGCGCAGACCTGTGCACCCTGGAAGAAGCAGCGGATTTTGTCCGTGAAGTTCCGGCAGAAAAGCCTTATATGGGAACTTCCTGCTGTCCGGCCTGGGCCGCTATGGTCAAAAAGCTCTTCCCGGATCAGGCAGAGAATATATCCATGGCCCTGACCCCCATGGTTCTGACAGGCCGTATCATCAAGCGTCTTCATCCCGGCTGTAAGGTTGCCTTTATCGGGCCATGTGCTGCCAAAAAGCTGGAGGCCGGTCGCAGAACCATCCGGAGTGACATCGATTTTGTCCTTACTTTTGAAGAAGTCAAGGGAATGTTTGAAGCCAAAGAGGTTGATTTTGCCAGTCTTCCGGATGATCACCCCATGCACGGCGCCAGCGGAGACGGCAGACGATTTGCCATATCCAGCGGTGTCGCCCAGGCTGTAGTCAATATTATAAAGCAGAAGGAACCGGATCGCGAAGTCAAGGTGGAGCATGTCGAAGGATTGGAAAACTGCCGGAAAATGATTATGATGGCCGGCAAGGGCAAATACAACGGCTACCTGCTTGAAGGCATGGCATGTCCGGGAGGCTGCGTCGGAGGGGCAGGTACCGTACAGCCCATACCCAAATCAACAGCTGCTGTCAAGAAACATGTAAAAGTATCTACCCACCCTCATGCCAGTGCCAGCGATTACCAGGATATGCTTAAAGATATTGAAGAAGGCCTTTTTGATTTCGTAAAAGAATAAGAGATTCGAGGCAGTTCAGTAAGGAGAAATCAGGCTATGATAACCAAAAGCGACAACAATGTATTAACCATCTTTCTGGATGACCGTATTGACGCACAAAATACGGCGCAAACAGAAAGGGACCTTCTCTCCGCTGTAAGAGAAGTTCCGGACAGGGACCTGGTTCTGGATGCTGAGAAGCTTACCTACATCTCTTCGGCCGGACTCCGTATCCTGCTTAAACTTAGAAAAGAGATCAACAGCATATGAAATGTACCGAAACACCATGGAAACCTATCTGGGAACAAGAGATCTGGCTTCTTACGAGCAGACCATGCAGCTTCTATCCATGTTCTATCTGCTGCTCTATCTGGCCAAAGGCAAAGATTCCAAAAATCTGACGCCCGATCGTGCCCAGGCTATGCTGGAGCAAATCCTGCCACCGTTCAGACAGATGGCACCCACGATTCGGAAAGTAGTAAAATAAGAATGAATAAAAAAGAGCTGCCGTTGGTACGGCAGCTCTTTTCCAGCTTCCTTAATATCCGTAATTTACCAGTTCCCAATCTCCGCCATCTGTGCGGGCCAACGTCCATGAATAGTCTTTATACTCCTGGTCAGCCTCCCAGGCGGTTTCTTTCAGGTCTTCTTCCTTAACCGGTGAGTGGAAGTCTGTCTGGAACTGGATACACTGGGTATAGTTTTTTCCTTCCTCCAGGCTGTTAACCCACTCAATATTTTCCTTGCTGTTGCAATCGTCTGATGTGTAGCGGATGCTATGCATCACGCAGCCTTTCCAATTAGCAAATTCCCCCTGGATCTTCTCGATGGCTGCATCCATCTCTTCCTGGCTATAGAGGTCGGAGGTTCCATAATTGATGGTGACAGTGCCGACATTATCGCCAAAGGGTTCATAAGTAATGGCACCGGCCTGATTTCCATACTGCTCGAAGTAGCCGTCATATTCCTCTTCGGACACCTCTTTCTTGTCGATAAAATACAGCGCTTCCTCGTTGTCCTTCTCGCTGTAATGATGGGCTGCATAGTAGTCAGCGGTACTGATCTCCGAAAGGCCGGTATCTGTTAAATTGTAAAGAGTAATATGTCCTTCACCGGATAATCTGGAGAAATAGGTCAGGGTCGCATCACTCTCATTGGGGACCCAGTACTCTCCGCCTGCTCCTCCAATCTCCTGGAGTGTTTCTGTCTTTCCGTTTATATTCGCCATAAGACATGCCTTGTCTTCCCCTCCGATAAAGGATTCTGCTGTGGTGGATAAAAACAATTCAGGCTTACCATCCAGATTGATATCCACAAGTTTGTAATGAGAATACTGGTCTTTGATTGCCTGATCCTCAAGTACGCCCATGTACCAGTCATCTGCCAGATCCTGGTCCGTGGCCTCAACGGATGCCGATGGCTGGGTCGATCCCTCAGCCGCTTTATTCGCCGCTGCCGAGCACCCTGCCAGGGCCAATCCAGCCAACAATGTTACTCCCATAATAAAATATGCTTTCTTCATACTTTTTCCTCCTCTATCATTCATTGGTCGTTGTTGTTTTGTTTTATGAACTGACTATAGTATATGAACTATCACATAAGTGTCACACCAAACTCCCGTTTTCTTATCCGGTCTGCCTGGGCGATCACCTTCTCTTTCCATTCTTCTTCTTCGGCATCCAAATGATAGGTATTATATCCGTATTGTCTGCCTAGTGAACATACGATCAACTCATCATCGATATGCAGTGAGATTCCATATCGGTTGGGTAATTTGGAAGGCATTTTATTAGCATGGTTTCGCTGCACTTCTTTTTGATGACGAGCCCCGTTGACGATTCCGTCAAATCTTACGCCATAGTGGCGGAAGAGGCCTTTTATATACCTTTCGGTTCGAAAAGAAGATGTATAGACCCATACTTCGTAACCCATCTTCTGCAGTGTATTGATTAATTCGAGTGTTCCCAGTCGTAGTCTTTCTTTATAGACTTTATTCCATGGAAATCGTAAGCCCGGCTCTGTATGATGGGTTTTCGGGGACACAAAGAGAACTTCGTCAAGATCAAAGGACACCCTCATTTTTCTTCCTTGTTTTCCCATGTTTTGCCCCATTATTATTCCTCACCTGGTCTTCTTTTTGCTTCCATTGCCATCGGCAGAACTCTATTCATTAATTCCCTCTATGATTTGATAGACGGATCTGGGCCATTCGGAAGCTGGCTCTTTGTCAATCTTATACTCTTTGAATTCTTTGGACTTTGCCCTGGT
>CAMOVS010000247.1 GCA_946627575.1 uncultured Lachnospiraceae bacterium | reverse complement strand
CTATGACCGGGATGCCATCCTGGTGGATATGCTTGGGGAGAAGGAGATCCGCTGGATTAATCAATATCACCAGATGGTCTATGAGAAGATCGGCCCTCTTCTTGATGAAGAAGAGAGAGCCTGGCTGCGGGAGGAGACCAGCCCCCTGTAGAATTCGATCGATTCAATTAATACCAGGAGACCCTGTAAGGCCTGCTGACAGCATTCATTTGTCTGATCAGCAGGCCTTTTTTCTTTCGTCTGCCATGGGCAGCCGGCCTCATTTATCCTAAACTTGCACGATTAGCCTATCTTTGTTATACTGTATGAATGTTATCAAACACGATCTTTTTTTGTTATTTATAGAGGAGCCGGATTCTGCCTTACTGGCACAGCAAGAGAGATGCAGAACCGGGCATCCGACAACATCAGACAGATAATAACATGTGTTATTAGAGGAGGAACCTAGCATGAAAAAACCGGGGATAGGCGTTAAAATTGTTAAACTGGTATTTCGCCTGCTGGTCGTATTTGCAATTATGGCAGGCATCGCATTTGCTTCCTTCCAGGGTGTATCCTACTATCTTACTGGAAGCTTTGCCGAGCTGAAGGAAGCGGCCCAGGATACCAAAGATGTCCTGGAGGATCATGCCTCTGCAGATGAGGGCAGCCAGGCGGTGATTGATGAGACCAACCTTGAATCGACATTGCTTATTGTGGATGGCAAGGACCAGAGGACAGAGTACATCTATGTCAACCTTTATAATAAAGAGTCCGGGAAGCTGGATGTGATTCTGGTTCCGGCCAATGCCAGGGTTAGCCTTGGCAAGGATAATCTGAAGAAGGTTCAGGAGAAGATTAAGGATGCGGGAGAAGACCAGGAGATCCAGGATATTGCCGCAGCCTTTGGAGAGGATAAGTACGGGATTCTCCGGTCAGTCTTTGCGGAAGTTACCGGCCTGACCATCAATGGCTGTGATTCCATGAGCCTGGATGCTTTCCAGGAGGTGCTGGAGACCGGACCGAAGGTGACCTACAATATGCCCAGTCTGATGTCCTACCGAAATATGGATTCGGAACTGAAGAGCATTGATGCCGGAGATCAGGAGCTCGATGGGGAGAAGGGCGTTGCCCTGATCACTCATTTGGATGGTACCGGCAATGAAGAATCCTCCCGTCTGGATCGGACCAGTACTTATATCGGCTCTTTTCTGGGACAGCTGACCAAGAGCAGGAAGGCTTCCGATGTGGTTGCCTGCTATGAGAAGAATGCCTTGATGGACAGGGATGAAGGGATGACTTCCGTTCAGGATCTTGTGGACGGACTGGATGCTGACGATATTACCATTCGTATCATGCAGGGTGGCGAGGAAGACGGGCTCTTTCTGCTTGATTCGCAGAAGATCCAGCTGCAGATTGCTGCTCTTGCCAAGCAAACCCAGGATGGGACGAGTGCCAAGAAGGATAAAAAGGACGACAAGGACGATAAGGAAGAC
This sequence comes from uncultured Lachnospiraceae bacterium, assembly GCA_946627575.1. Taxonomy (GTDB): domain Bacteria; phylum Bacillota; class Clostridia; order Lachnospirales; family Lachnospiraceae; genus Anaerobutyricum. The sequence goes on along the minus strand of CAMOVS010000247.1, from coordinate 1,747 downwards.
AATGATGCGGTCTATAGCGACCAGGGCGGCGAGTCAAAGGAGCTTGCGATCGAGATTTTCAATGCCGCTTATGTGGAAGGGCTGGCCAGACGCTGGGAAGATTATCTTACTTCAGAGGGCTACAACATCAGCATGATTGATTCCTATCAGCAGGATGGGGTTTTCTCAGAGACCAGAATCCGTGTTACCGAGGAAGGAATGGGAGAAGACCTTCTGGATTATTTCCCGGATGCCGAGATCTATGTCGATGAGATCAGCACCGGCGGGGATATCAGGATCTATCTGGGCTCGGACAGCACTAACGTTCCTGAAATTACGAATTCCACGGAGGATTCGGAGTCGCCCTATTATAACGAGGAAGACAGCGAGGATTCGGAATAATTGGAATCGTAACGCGATAATTGGAATCGTAACGCGGAAAGGATGGGTTATGTCAGAACAGAACAAGGTAAATATTCTGGGGATTGATGTGATCCGTCCTGAAGTGGAGGAAGCCGTGGAGACTTCACTTTCTTATGTGAGTGAGCCGGGGCGGGGCATGTTTTATTTTCTTACGGCGGAAAGCTCTCTTCTCTGCGAAACTCATGAGGAGGCTGCGGAATTTGTCAGGAGCTGTGATATCGTTTTCCCGGGGGATTCCCATACGGAGAAAGCTTTTAACCGGCTGACAGAGGATAGCGAGGCGGCCGAGTCCGCCGGTCATTATGCAGGAGATTACATGAACAGGCTTTTTGCCGCCATGAATGATCATGATCTAAGTATCTATACGGTGATGGACTCGGAGGAGACGCTGACCAGCCTGCAGGAATATATATTGACGGAGTATCCCGGCATTAATCTTGACGGGATCCTGGTGGAGAAAGACTCGGACGGAGAATTCAGCAGGGTGGTGAACGACATCAATGCCTGCCTTCCGGATATCGTCTTTATCTGCCTGCCTCCTGACCTTCAGATCCGCTTTGCCGGCAGGTACTACGGGATGATGAATACAGGCCTTTGTGTCTGCATCGAGTCCATGCAGCCCTGGATTCATAAGGAGACGATAGAGATCCCCGGCTTGTTTCGTGCCATAGGCGCGTCAGGATTCTATCTCTGGCTGAAGAAGAAGGGTAAGTTCCACCATCTGATTACCGGCTCTATGTTCAGGAAGAGAGTTCTGACGGAAGCCGGGGAGACGGTCCGGTCTGAGGGGGACGAAGAAGATCCGGATTATGAAAAATAGCTTTAATTGCTCAATATTTCAACATTATTTTTATTGAAAAAGGGGAATTGTTCATATATTTCCTCTTTTTTTTTTGGTGAAATTGTATTAAAATAGTACTGAATAATTGTCTGAAGTGACTATAGGGTCTTAAACTATTTCGTAATAATAGATATAGAGGAGTGAGTATATGATATCGAATCAGATCCTGCAGGACACCATCGATGGTATTAAAGCGATTACCAGAATCGATCTTTGTGTTATGGATACGGAAGGCAAGCCCCTGGCTTCTACCCTGGAAGCGGTTGAGGAGTACAGAGAGGCGGTGCTGGTTTTTGCAGAGTCTCTTGCGGAAAGCCAGGTGCTGCAAGGCTACCAGTTCTTTAAAGTCTTTGATGAGAATCAGCTGGAGTACATTATCCTGGTAAAGGGTGAGACGGATGATGTCTATATGATAGGAAAGATGGCTTCTTTCCAGATTCAGAATCTGCTGGTGGCCTACAAGGAGCGGTTTGACAAGGATAATTTTATAAAGAATCTTCTTCT
>CAMOVS010000246.1 GCA_946627575.1 uncultured Lachnospiraceae bacterium | reverse complement strand
TCACCGTGAGCAAAATTGAGCATCTTGGATATACCATAGACCATGGTATATCCAAGAGCGATGATCGCATAGACGCTGCCCAGGCTCAATCCATTTACCAGATTTGATAAAAATAACATTAGGTTTTCTGTCATTAAGATTTCCCCTATTCACAAGAAGGCGCCGCATGGGAACAGCGGCGAACCGTGCAGCACCGGCAGAAAACCGGATGCCAAAGACCGATCGCAGCAATCCCCTGAAACGCAGCGCCCCAACAATATACAAGTCTCTTTTAATCAGGATATCTTTTTCATATAGGTGCTAATAGATGCTATTTGAAAGCATCGATCGCCTCCAGCTACCCACATACACAAGGTACAGGCATAGTTTTTTGACACTTGGATCAATTATTATTCGATATCCACGTATTTACCATCCTGAATGATACATACAGCAGGCGCCTTGTTGACTTCACCATTCTCGTTCCATGTCATACCGGCACCGGTAATACCATCATAGGAGAATCCGCCTGTGATTGTGCTGATCATGGTATCACAGATCTCAGCATTGTCCTTGTCAGGAGTCAGGCCTGCCTCTTTGAAGGCGTTGTAAAGTACATAGATTCCATCATAGCCGTCCGCTGCAAACTGGGTAGGAAGCTCACCATACTTATCCTTATACTTCTTAACAAAGTTGGCTACGTTCTCTTCCTCGGACCAGGGGTTAATGGGAGTCTGAAGGTAAACGCCTTCTGCAAGGCTCTTATCGAATCCTTCCATATCAAGGATACCATCCATACCATCTACGCCAAAGAAAGCGGTATCGTATTTCATCTTCTTGGCCTGATCCAGAATAACGGAAGCCGGTGTGTAATAGATGGGCAGGAAAATAAGGTCAGCGCCTGCTTTTTTGCAATTGGTCAGCTGAGCACTGAAGTCTGCGTTGGTATCATCGGGATAGGTCTCAGCGGCAACAATCTTCATGCCTTTGGATTCAAGTTCTTTCTTAAAGGCATTGTAGATACCGGTGGAATAGGGATCCGAATTGTTGTAGATGACGCCGATCTTCTTATCTGCAAAATCTTTGGCGATGTTCTCAGCGGCTTTCACACCCTGGTTGGGGTCGGTGAAGCAGATCTGGAAAGCATTGTCCTTGCCTGTGGTAACATCTGCAGAAGAAGCAGAAGGAGTCATCAGGAAAACTCTGTCAGAATTAGTCTCAGCTGCTACAGTGATACAGGAACCGGAAGTAACGGAACCCATGATCATCTGAACGCCCCAATCCTTAAGCTTGTTGTAAGCATTCACGCTCTTCTCACCATCAGCCTCATCGTCTTCCATCTTGAACTCGATCTGAAGATCGGGATTGGCTGCATTGATCTCTTCTACTGCGATCTCAGCACCCTGCTTTACAGAAATACCATAGATAGAAGCACCGCCGGTCAGAGGGCCGGTTCCGCCGATCTTGATTACGTTGGCGCCATTCGATGAACCGCCTCCGTCTTTGCTGCTGCCGCCGCCGCAGGCTGCCAGAGCACATACCATTGCTGCCGCAAGCAGGACTGCCATCAGTCTCTTCATAGAACTTCTCATATACTTACACCTCCATTTGTACCTGGAACCCCTTAAGAAACCCTTAGAGTTCCCGAAATATAACTGTAAAAAAAGGTTATCATGCAGATTCTTTAATGTCAATAAAGTTTTATGAATTCACTTAGGAATTTCTAACACGATAAGCCCTCTTTATAGATAGTGAATCAGCTCCCATCGGATATAAGATGGTCTGTCCCTACTCTACCGTCACGCTCTTGGCCAGGTTTCTGGGCTTGTCCACATCAAGTCCCTTGGATACACTGACATAATACCCCAGAAGCTGAAGGGGGATGATTGCCAGGGTATTGACAAAATGAGGATCTGTCTGAGGGACATAGACGGCAAAGTCCACGGCATCCTCCACATTGTAGTTGCCATAGACGGTCTCGCCCATAAGATAGGCCCCCCGGCTCTTAACCTCGATCAGGTTGCTGATGGTCTTTTCATACAGGTCTTTCTGAGTCAGCAGGCCGACCACCAGGATCCCGTCCTCAATCAGGCTGATGGTCCCGTGCTTAAGCTCTCCGGCTGCGTAAGCTTCCGAATGAATATAGCTGATCTCCTTCATTTTCAGGCTGCCTTCCAGGCTGATGGCATAGTCAAGGCCCCGTCCGATAAAGAAGACATCCTTAGCATTGGCATACTTGGAAGCAAACCACTGAATCCTCTCCTTATCCTCCAGAACCTTGCTGATCTTATCCGGCAGGGTCTGCATCTCGATGATCATGGATTCATATTTTCCCTGATCGATCTCTTCTTTTACCAAGGCAAACTGGAGAGCCAGTATGTAGCCGGCAATCAGCTGGCAGCTGTAGGCTTTGGTGGTGGCTACGGCAATCTCCGGCCCGGCCAGAGTGTAGAGGACATTGTCCGCCTCCCTGGCGATGGAAGACCCGATTACATTGACGATACCCAGAGTCCGGAGTCCTCTTTCTTTGGCTTCCCTTAAGGCGGCAAGGCTGTCTGCCGTCTCCCCGGACTGGCTGATGATGATGACCAGGGTATCGTCCGAAAGAATAGGCTTCCTGTAACGGAACTCCGAAGCCAGGTCGACATCCACTGGAATCCGGGCAAGGTCTTCGATCACATATTTCAGGGAAACACCTACGTGATAGGCGCTGCCGCAGGCTACAAAGCATACCCTGCCAATCCCTCTGATATCCTCATCGGTCAGGCCGATCTCCGACAGGTCGATCCTGCCGTCCCGGATCAGAGAGTTCATGGTATCCCGTACGACGGCCGGCTGTTCATGGATCTCTTTCATCATGAAATGTTCGTATCCGCCTTTTTCTGCCGCCTTGTCATCCCATTTAATCTCAGCAATATCCTTATGGATCTCATCTTTTTCTATATTATAGAAATGAATATCGCCGCGGGTCAGATGAACCATCTCCAGATTCCCGATATAATAGACATTTCTTGTATACTTGAGGATTGCCGGAACATCCGATGCGACATAGAAAGCGTCCTCGGTCCGTCCGATGATCATGGGGCTGTCCTTGCGGGCTGCGAAAATCTCCTCCGGGAAATCTTCGAACATGATAACCAGGGCATAGGAGCCCCGGATCCTCATCATGGACTGGGACAAGGCTTCCAGAGGATCTCCTCCGCATTTCTTATATTGATAATCAACCAGATTGGCGGCTACTTCGGTATCG
>CAMOVS010000245.1 GCA_946627575.1 uncultured Lachnospiraceae bacterium | reverse complement strand
CTTTTTTTGAGCATTTCTTCCTCCGTCCAGGCTTCGGCCCGGACCAGTGTCAGTCTGTGAAAACCTCCTTCAGTCTTCTCATCAGGTCTGAATCCCCTCCCAAGGCAGGCCCGGATTTAGAACTCTTGCCGGTGACGGGAATCCACACCTCTGTGTAATCATAGAAGAAGCCATCCTCCTTCACCTTGGCCAGATGGATGGTACAGATATCCCCGGTCACCTCTTCATCCAGGTCCCGTATGGCAGCTGGAAGCTCCTGCCAGAAGGGGTCCTTTAGGAAGGCACCATCTAAGGAACGGATAACAGTAAAAAGGCACTCTCTTGCCGGCATCAGGATCAGCGGCGGAGCCGCTTTGATGCGCAAAAGCTCCACCCACCTGCGCTTGATCGTATACCCCCAGTCTGCCTGTACCCTCCCGTCAAGATCCATCAGCCAGGCCAGACGGACACGATAGGAATGCTCCACAAAGGAATAGTGCTGGGTCAGTTCCTGAAAGCTCTCCCCCAGTTCCTTTGCGGAGCTTGTCTCTACGCCTTTCTCCGTAAACTGACGCATATACAAGGCATAGTTTTCAGGGCTTTGCATGGGAAGGAAGCGGCCGATGATCTGCCCAGCACAAGATAGCATCGTATGGAAGTTTTCCAGCTTCTGTACCTTCTCGTGCAGGTATATGGCAGCATACCTGGCTTCCTCAGCCTTATCTAGCAGTCTGGAGTCGAGCTCCTGCAGGGAAGCCCCCTGCAGGAGCGAAACGGACTCCGCGGAAGAAAAGCCGCTTTGCCGCAGCTTCTTATACTGCATGATCTCATCGACATCGTGTATCCCATAGTAGCGATAATGGTTCCTAGGATCTTTTTCCGGAGAAATAAGGCCCGTCGTCTCCAGAAAACGGAGTGTCTGAACCGAAATATCCAGCATCCTGGATACTTCACCGATTTTAAATCTCCTCTCCTCCATTCTTTCCCTCCATCATCGCTATCTGAAAAATTGCGAAGATTCTATATTTAGAGGCCAAAAGGTCTTGCCCGGTTCCGTGAATGGCCCCTGCCCCATGGGCTTATAAGGAAAGACCAGCCTGAGCCAGGGCGTCCTTCACGGCCTCGATGATACCGTTGCTCGTCAAGGTTGCGCCTGCCACAGCGTCTACCTCGGTAGACTGCGCATCGATGATCATCTGCGGGATCTTTTCAAACGCCAGGTCGCCGATTCCAGGTGTCTCGGAATGGTCAAGGACCTCGATCGCCGTGATCTTATCCCCATCCACGGTGACCTTCACCACGATCGGAGTACCACCCTTTCCCTGTCCCCGGCCGATATACTCATTTTCTGCCGTTTCATAGGAAGAATCCGACCCAGCCGGGGCATAGGGCGTCTTGCCCTCCATCATACTGCTACGGTCATTGTCGGTCTTCTTCTCAGCCGCATTTCTTCCGGAAATCCGGCCAAAGGCAAGGCCACCACCAATATTGCAGGAAGCCTGATAGTTGTTAGACCAGATATCTCCCAATTCGCCGCTCTCATACAGATGCGGGATCGGGTTGCCTTCCACATCCAGGATTTCTCCCTTAAGGTTACGGACCGGGCCACCCTGGGTGTTGATCAGAGCCGGGGTGATCTTCAGGGCATAATATGGTGCCGTCTCGATTTTCTTCATCGTCTCGATGTCTCGGCCAAAGCCATAGTCCTTGCCCATGTCTATGAACATGTTGTAATCAGCGACCTGGTCTGCCAGACCGGCCGGGTCCACCCCGATCAGTCCTGCCAGCTCTTCGAGTGTATCTGCCTTGACGATCCAGCCCTTTTCCAGTTCCTCCTGGTTATCAGCTGTGAACTGGCTGATAAGCGGGCCTGCCTTGAAGATCGGATCATCAAATACCGAGTAGGCGTACTCCGGGAACTGCACCATCATGTAAGTGCCATGGAACCAGGCCTTGCCGTGCTTATTGTTATCCTTGGTGCTGGTGTACTCGTTGCAGAACCTTGTGCCATCCGGCCCCACATAGATACCGTCGATAGCCGGGCCCTGCAGGTTAAAGAATACCGTCTCCGTCTCCTCTTCCATAAAGGTAAACCACGGACCAGCCATGTTTCCCATATGCCAGAGGTCTGCCCCGACAGCCTGTGCCATCTTGATGCCATCGCCGGTATTATAGCGGTTGTTCCCCAGGCTATGGAGGTTATTCCTAACATAATAATCCTCCTGCATCTGCCGGTTGGCCTCAAAGCCGCCGCAGGTCAAGATCACGCCATCCATGGCCCGGATGAAGCGGTCCTCTCCCTCTACCTCGGCGACCACGCCGTGGATGATCTTGGTAGCAGGATCCTGTACGAGCTTTTTACCAGGAGCCTCATACCAGACTGTAATGTTTTCCCTCTTAAGGACATTGTCGCGCATCAGGTTATACATGGAACCATCATCCATCGTATTCTTGATGGTGAAGGCCTGAAGGCCACCAGCCCCTTCGATGTCCGGGAACTCCAGGAACGCCGGACGCTCTGTCGGGTCTGCCGCCCCCATTTCTACGCACCACTCCCAGTTCTTCGCCACCTCTTCCACATAGGTGTCGATCATCTCATCGGACGGTGTGAGATAATTGCCACGTAAGGACTGGATATAGGTCCTGGCGAGGTCCTTATCGGGGGCATAGCAGATCAGCTGCTTACACACAGCGGAATTGCCGCCTGCCCGCCCCTGGGTAGCCTTCTCAAGTAGAAGGACCTTTGCTCCGTTATCGGCAGCGGTGATAGCTGCTGCAGCACCTGCAGCGCCAAAGCCGACCACGACAACGTCAAACTCGGCATCCCAGTTGACCGTTTTTTCGAAGCTCTCTGCCTGAGCTTCTTCGGCATGGGCCGTAAAAGCACTGCCCAGAAGTCCTGTTGCCGCCACACCCAGCACTCCAGCTGCCGAACCCTTCAGAAAATCCCGACGGGAAACATTCTTGCTCATCGTAAACCTCCTTATATCGTATACCGTTCGACACAGTTACCTTTGATAAGGACATCTTAAACCATATAGTTACTGGAGGGTCAAGAGGAAATTTGAAGGTAAGCGTAAAGTCCGTGCACCCCATTGGCTCCGCCCCTATCATGAGTCGGGGGCAGCGTAGCTGCCATAAGCCCGTAGGGCGACCCGACGAATGCGGACTTTACGCCTACATTTGAAGTAAAGAACCCATAAGAAAGATGATACGTGCCAGGAGGGGGCAGAAAAACTGCGTTTTTTGAGGCGG
>CAMOVS010000244.1 GCA_946627575.1 uncultured Lachnospiraceae bacterium | reverse complement strand
GCGGTCTGAAGGAAAGGCAGAAGCTTTGACAGAGGGCATCCGGGACAGGGACAAGGCTGTTTCAGACCACTACAGGCTTGATATGTCGAGACCTATAGCCATGTTTTTTGATGCTTCTTCTTATATTAAGGAACCCTATGACAAAGATCCGGCCGTGCAGGAGGCCATAATCCAGGGAAGAACCAAGCTGAAAGAGAGCCTGATCGGCCTTTATCCCGGCAGCCTGGTCATGCATATCGATGCGGGAGTCCTTCACTATAAGATCAACCGCTTGATCAGCAGAAAAAATGATATCACGGATCCGGAAGCCGGCCTTATGGACGGCGGGGGCCTGGATGAGTCCATGGGCAATAAACTCTGTGTTCCCTTCGGGAAAATTCTTAAAGGCATCCGCATTCCTCACACGGTAACCAAGGTGCTCAATGCAGAAAAGGTCTACGACGAGGAGCTTAGACACTTTGAATTCCGGGAGCTGCCCGATTATCCCGGCCTTCCGACTCAGATCCGGACCATCCGGTCCTTTGATATGCCGGTAATTCTGGTAGATGATGTCTACCATAAGGGATTCAGAATGGCCAGGATGAGCCAGCTCCTATCGGCAGAGTCGGTTGATGTAAGCGGCCTGATTGTCGGGGTTATGTCGGGAAGGGGAAGAGACCTTGCCGCAAGCAGGGGTCTGGATGTGGAATCCGTATACTATGTGCCAAGCCTGAGGGCATGGCTTCTGGAGTCCGACCTCTATCCCTTCATCGGCGGAGATGGTATTCTCAGCGACCAGACCGGACTGGCAGGAAGAAGCGCCCTGCCTTCGATCAACACCCTTCTGCCCTACCAGATGCCATCCTTCCTAAAGGAGTCCACCGATGAGGCGATTCTGGAATTGTCCAGAGTCTGCCTTGATAACTCCAGGAACATATTCCGGGCTTTGGAGCAGGCTTACAGGAACCGCCACCACCGGACCCTGACTCTGGAAAGGATCAAGGAAGTGATGATCGAGCCCCGCTACCCCGAGGGAATCGACCTGTCGGACCGAACCATGCGAAGTCCGGTATCCGAGATTCTGACCAGGGAAATCCATCGGCTGGCAAGGCTTTACCGCTAATCTACAGATCGCTTCATAACTTGTTACGGCATGACGGTGAAAGATGATGACAATCCTTCGGAAATAATGTATATTGTAGATAGCTGAAAGAACATCTTTAACATTCCGCTCCCTGTGATTAAGGCCTGTATGATAAGGTTTTTAACAGTTTTGAGTGCGGGAAGTCTACTTGCTGAAAGAGGAGGTATATAAATGGGAATTTTGAAAAGATTTAAGGAGATTATGTCTGCCAATATCAATGCCCTTCTGGATAAGGCTGAGGATCCGGTGAAAATGATCGATCAGTATACGAGAGACCTTCAGAGTGACCTTGGCAAGGTGAAGGCAGAGACCGCAACCGTCATGGCGGAGGAGGCCAGAGCTAAGAGAGCCCTGGATGAAAATGAAGCTGAGATTGCCAAGATGGAGCGCTTTGCCGAGAAAGCCCTTCTGGCTGGCAATGAGCAGGATGCCAAGTCCTTCCTGGCTAAAAAAGCAGAGTTTGAGCAGAAAAGAGCAACCCTGAACTCCCTCTATGAGTCGGCAGCAGCCAATGCTGCTCAGATGAGAGAGATGCATGATAAGCTGGAGAAAGATATTGCCTCCCTGGAAGAGAGAAAGCGGGCGATCAAGGCCAAGATGGCAGTGGCCAAGACTCAGGAGAAGATCAATGAGATCGGTGCATCCTATAATAATGCGCAATCCGGCATGGCAGCCTTTGACCGGATGGAGGAGAAGGCCAACCAGATGCTTGACATGGCCAATGCCAAAGCCCAGCTCAACCAGAAACCGGCCAAGGATAATATCGAAGAGTTAGAGAGCAAGTATGATGATGTGTCAGATGCCGGAGGTGCTGCCGTAGACGCTGAGCTTGCCGCCATGAAGCAGAAGCTGGGTCTGGAATAAGAAAAATAGAATAAGGATAATACGCAGCATCATACGATTCAGATCCGCCTGTTTGGCGGGCGGTCTAAAGATCCAGACAGATCAGGAGGTTTGATATGGGTATATTGAGCGGACAGTTGTCCAATGTTGTTGAATGGGAAGAGACCAGTGATGATATTATCTTTTATAAGTGGAATAATGCCGAGATCAAGAAGGGGTCCGTGCTGATCATACGCCCCGGTCAGGATGCCATCTTTATGTACAATGGCAAGATCGAGGGAATCTTTAAGGATGAGGGACGGTACGATATCGAGTCCAAGATCATTCCTTTCCTGTCCACTCTTAAGGGATTCCGCTTCGGTTTTAAGACAGGATTGAAGGCAGAAGTGCTCTTTGTCAATACCAAGGAGTTCACCATGCGCTGGGGGACCAAGCAGGCCATCAACCTGCCCAGTCAGGCTCTGCCGGGGGGGCTGCCTATCCGGGCCAACGGAACCTTTAACTTTAAAGTAGGCGATTACCAGCTGCTGATTGAAAAGATTGCCGGGGTGAAGAAGACCTACAGCACGGCCGATGTCCGGGAGAGGGTTCTGGCTGTCCTGGACCAGCTGCTCCTGCGCTGGATCGTTCGGGAAGGCAAGGATATGTTCAATATCCAGGCCAATGCCGTGGAGATCTCCAAAGGAATCCAGGATGAGCTGGATATGGAACTGGTGAAGATCGGCCTGACCATGACCGGTTTCCAGATCATGTCCGTGACCTATCCGGAAGAGATTCAGGAGATGATCAATAAGGCAGCCAGCCAGTCTATGGTAGGGGATATGAATAAATACACCCAGATGGCCTTTGCCGATGCCCTGGCAAAGGGCGGATCCGGCGGCAATATGGCTGTGGACATGGCTTCCGCTTCCATGGGTATGATGATGGGCCAGCAGATGATGCAGCAGATGCAGGGCGCTGTCAATCCCCAGCACGCCGGACAGGCCGCACCCAATCCGGCAGGCGGCGTTCCGGGCGGCGTTCCCGGTGGTGCTCCGGCAGGACAGCCGGCTTACCAGGCGGAGGCAGCTTCCCAGGCCGCACCCGATCCGGCACCGGCCGCAAATCCGGCAGATCCGGGACAGCCGGCCAAGGTGGTTCCCAACTTCTGCCCCAACTGCGGAACAAAGACCAACGGGGCTAATTTCTGCGGAAACTGCGGAACCAAACTGGTCTGATGATCAGAATCATAAAAAATATATAAATAAATATTTAAGTAAATAAATATATAAGTAAAGGAA
>CAMOVS010000243.1 GCA_946627575.1 uncultured Lachnospiraceae bacterium | reverse complement strand
GACCGGGTATCGATGGTCATTTCACCCAGCATATCAGAGATCCATTTATGGGTGGAGTAGGCCGTCGGACCGGAACCAAGATAGACAACAGCAGCACAGTTTGATGTGAAGATTTCCCATTTGTCCTGTGGAAACAGGGTCTTCAGCTGGGAAATGTCCTGCAGGATCGGGACGATGGAAATGTTCCTGGACCGGATCTCCCCGAGGAGCATTTCGGAATCTGCAGGCTTTGGACCGGCGTAATACTCATCAGCCCAGAGACGTACATGGATCGGGAGCTTTCCGCCGGGGCATTCATTATCGGCGAGATCACGAAGAATACGGAACATCTGGGTGTAGAGGAGATTAATGAACAAATTGTAGGAAGTATCACCGGACCGCATGACAAGAAAGAGAGCGGTCTTTTTCTTTTCCCTGCCGACACCAAGACCAAGTGAGGGAAGATCCAGATCATCATCTTCAAAGATCCTTTTGATCTCTGGCAGTTCACAAAGTCTCAACTGAGCATTGATCATGATAATTATGGATCGGACCGTCTCAGTTGCACCTTCCTTCAGTTTCCGGTAGTCACGGACCGGTGGATAATCAATCCCCCTTTCTTCCGCCAGTTCATTCATGAACTTTTGCAGTTCGGTGATTTCCTCCATCTCCTCAGTTTCTTCATTTCTTACTTTGACTTTTTTGGACTCCATATTCACTAACTTCAATATGTTGTTCATGGATGCTTTCCTTCCTTCTCTGCGGGATTCCAGCCATTCATATTCAAACATGGACTGCAGGTAAAGGCCGCACCCATCCGACCAGAAAGGATCCCCTTTCTGGGCATCGGGTGGCGTGACAGAGTTCTGGATATTGGTGATCAGGCCGATCAGATCCGAGTAATTCTGAATGTACAGGAAAGGATTATATCGATCTGATTCCAGAGGGTTTTTCAGGTTCAGGGTTTTTACCACAATGCCATGTTGCTTAAGATAATTGCCATATTTCTTAAGCAGGTCCCCCTTTATATCTAAGATTACATTCGTGCAGTTTCCAAGAAGGATATTAGGGATGACGATGCCGGTTGTCTTGCCGGAACCGGAACCACCTATGATGAGCATGTTCATGTTGGACAAGGCATCAAATCCTATCTTTATATCCTTGCTGACGATCGTGTTCTTCATGGGATCAGGATCTGCCAGTTTCTTTTTCATAAGGCCGACATCTCCCCAATCAGCAGTTCCATGTTCTGCACCAAAATGATAATTCCTGTAATAGGTCAGGAAATAGGAAACGCCCATCAGCCACAGGATACATGCGGTCCCCATGACGACAGGCGTCTTGTCATTCCACCAGAGATGGAAAGGATGTAATAATATGTATGTAAGGTAATCCCCGTAATTTATCAAATTCACATCCGAAAAAGTAAAAAGGCCGGATACATAGTAGGCTCCAGCCAGTATAAAGAGCAAAGCGATGTAGAGCAATTCCCATGGAATCTTTTTCTTTGTAGTCAATCTGTTTTTCACCTCCGAAGGACACGTGGGGCGGAATTAGAGGTTATATATACAGCATTTAAGCGGTGACCGGATTCCCGGTTATTAATTAACTGTCCAAGTGCATTGATTGCAACGACAGACTTATCAGTACCGGCACCACCTTTGATGATAATAGTTCTTTTCCCACCGTATTTTGCAGAATCGACCGTTGTCTCCACAATCTGAGCAACCGATGTGGCCTGGGCCTCATCATATGAGAAAAACGGGTTGCCTTTAATTGCATCTGACAGCATATTTGCCAGTAGTTTTGATGGGACGATCCGACTGTCTTCAATCAGATAAAGTAAATTTTTATTGGGCTTTTTAACAAAATTAGATATATATGATTTAAGTCGTTTTGCCTGGCCCTGATAAAAGACCGGGGAAGATTCCACCAAGGGGTACTTTTCACTATCGTCAAGCAATACGGCATTTCCTTCGGCCATATTATGGAGATAGGAGCAAGAGGGTAATCCAACCTTTTTTTCTCGTACATACTCGTTGAAATTCACCAGAATCTGAGCATAGTTATAAGCCTGGTAGGAAGGATGCCAGTAATCCCCCTCTCCGCCACCACCAAAAGTATTGACAAAATACCGCTTATTGGTGGGGCGAGCCTGAGACCACTGTTTCAGCTCTACAACAACGACATTCTCTTTACCATTCTCATCATTGCCACAGATAAGAAAATCGATTCGATCCCGGGACTGAACCAGCTTGTACTCAACAGCAACATCTATATCCTTATCAATATCTGATTCCATCAGTACCCGTGCCATTTCCGGCAAAGACGCATTCCACGCGTTGACCTGGGAATCACTAAAGTAAGTGATTCCATTTTGTCTCATCTGCTCTGAAATAACACTTCCGATATCAAGCACAGCAGAACCATCAAAGCACTGGGATATGAATTTGCCGACATTTTCACGATAAATAATCATTTCACAACTCCGTGTATTTCGTTGAAGATTTCCTGGACTTTCTCAGTATGCCCACATCATAATCCTCGCCAACTTTCCGGGCGGTAATTATGGCTTTCAGCTGCCAGTTCAATCTGATGAATCATCCCTGGAATATCCTGATTCAGATTGCCCCGGAGATTAAGGTAATTGGAAGCATGATTCGCTCGAAAAACAGTACCCTCAGAATCCACATGTTCCAGAAATAATCTCATCTCCATCAAAACTTCTTCCGGATGCAATAGTTCCATCTCTCCCGCCTGGATTTCTCCAAGCATAGGGGCACCGTCTTCCAGCATCAAAGTAAGAAAACCGAGATATTCCGGCTTAATATTGGTAATTAATTCGGCAGATCGCAAGGCATGCTCCCTAAGTCTTTTCCTGCCTCCGATACCTGAAATCAAGGTCAGAGAAAGAAGAATTCCAGCTTCTTTCAGCTTCTGTCCGGCCTCAATCATCTGATATGAACTCAAGCCTTTTCTGATATGTTTTAAGATCTGATCATCTCCGGATTCCGCTCCAAGATACTCAATTTCCTTAATTAGTACATTGATTATGGTAATAGTTTGATGGTTATGGCCCAATTCTAAAGGTTTTATATGTCCTGTAATCTACCCTGCAACCGCGAACTGGCGTTCTCGACCTAACCTTAAAGTTATTATTGGCCAAATGGGCATTGATTATTAGGTATGCCTTTTATAATACTCTTCCATTCTCTGGGTATCTTCTTCGATCAATGATCCTTTGTAATACAATCCTGCTCTGGTTTCCAG
>CAMOVS010000242.1 GCA_946627575.1 uncultured Lachnospiraceae bacterium | reverse complement strand
CCCTCTGCCTTTCAGGAAAATACAGTGAAGATCCCATGGCCTATGTACAGTTGTGGCAGCATCATGGGGCACAGTATGAAGCCGATGAGATCACCCGGATCGCAGCAGAAAGAGGAGAAGCTTTCCTGGACCGCCTTGGCGGGAAGGTATCCTCGGAATCCCTGATCCCCAGATTGTGGAAGATCGCCAAAGATGATCCTGAGCTCTACCGGGATATGGATGAATATCTGGAAGCCGGCGACTGGATTGTAGAGCAGCTGACCGGCAACCGCTTCCGTAACTCCTGCGATGCAGGCTGCAAGAGCCTCTGGCATGCAGGGGACGGCTTCCCCTCCAAAGAATTTTTCCGTGCTCTGGATCCGAGAATGGAAAATGTCGTAGAGGAGAAGCTGAGCTCGCCCGTACGGCCCATCGGATCGAAAGCCGGTGAAATCACGGAAAAGGGAGCCCGCCTTACCGGCCTCAATCCCGGAACAGCCGTTTCCGTAGCCATTGCAGACGGCCACGCATCGGTAGCCGGCACCCTGAAAGATGCCGCAGAGGGACAGATGGTCATGATTATGGGTACCTCCTGCGCTCATTTCCTGGTAGGCACAGAGGATAAGATTGTTCCTGGCTGTTTCAGCGTAGCCATGGACTCCGTTCTTCCCGGCTTCTACGGTTATGAATGCGGCCAGAGCGGATTCGGTGACCATTATGCCTGGTTCGTGAACCACTGCGTTCCGGAGGAGTACAGTCAGGTAGCCAAGGCGAAGAACATGGACATCCATCAATATCTAACCGAAAAATGCGCCTCCATGGTTCCGGGCGAAAGCGGACTCCTGGCCCTGGACTGGTGGAATGGCAACCGGTCTGTCCTCAATGACAGCAACCTTACCGGCCTCATCGTAGGTATGAACCTGACCACCCGGCCGGAGGAGATCTACCGGGCCCTGATCGAAGCCACAGCCTATGGCACCCGAAAGATTATTGACACCTTCGAAGAATCCGGCGTGCCGGTAGAAAAAATCTATGCCACCGGCGGTATTTCCCAGAAAAATGCCCTGGCCATGCAGATCTTTGCCGACATCACAAAAAGACCAATCCGGATCGCTGCCTCAAGGAACTCCGGAGCTCTGGGTTCCGCTGTTTTATCATCTCTGGCAGCCGGCTCCGAAAGAGGAGGCTACGATAAGATCGGCGATGCCACCAATGTCATGGCCAACCTGACGGACATTGAATACGTTCCGAATCCTCAGTACTCGGCCATCTATGACAAGCTTTACGAGAACTACACGGAGCTCCATGACCACTTCGGCAGACAAGGCACCCCTCTGATGAAGAAGCTTAAGGAGATCCAGAAGGAGGCCGTCCTTAAGAAAGCAGAATGGAACCTGGTAGATCATCTGGCTATGTAGGTTAAATATTTATTAGCAAGTTAACTATGTGCTTCGACTGCAGAGCCGGCAATGAGCAGGCATTTTCAAGATGATCGCTCATTACCGGCTCTTTATGTTTCCGGGATATTGACTTGTGTATCAGAGTTGGCAATCCTTGACATGAACTCTCAATCCGATATAATAAATCCATAAAGAAAATCTTTGATAAAAGTTTTGGAAAGTGAAGTATATCATGAAAAATAAGACAGGAAATCACCAGAATCTTATGCGGGTAGTTCGTCTTCTGCGACACGCCAGGCCCATGACCCGGCAGGAGATTGCGGCGGACCTGGGACTCAGTATGCCCACTGCCCTGGGGATTATTGAAGATCTGATCAGTAGAGGAGTTATTGAAGAAGCCGGGGAGAATGCTTCTACGGGCGGCCGGCGGGCTAAGCTTTTTGCGGTCCGGGAGGAGGCCGCTTTTGGGATTGGCATACAGATAACCAGGCAGCATGTCCGTTTTGCCCTGGTCAGCCCCGGAGGAGAGGTGAAAGAATATGAGCGTTTCCGCCATCCCTTCCGGGATGAAACGCTCTGGTACAGAACTTTGGGAGAGAGACTTGCTGCCTTTGTTGAAGGGAGCGGGCTGGACGAAAGACTGATTCTGGGGGCCGGAGTATCTTTTCCGGGGATCATCGATCAGGAAGCCGATGTGATCCTTCATTCCCACGTCTTTGACCTTCGTCATGTCAGCCTGGATCGTTTCCACCGTTATATTCCTTTCCCTTTAATCGTAATCAATGATGCCAATTGCGCCTGCTTTGCCGAGCAGGATAAGGACAGGGATTCTTTCCTTTACATTTCTCTTAATGAGTCTGTGGGAGGGGCCCTGATGATTGGGCGCAGTCTTTTGGCAGGAAACAGCTGGACGGCAGGGGAGGTGGGTCATGTGATCCTCTATCCCCAGGGAAAAGTCTGCTATTGCGGGAAAAAAGGCTGTGCAGATGCCTATCTTAATACAGGAGTATTGATTCATGAGAACGGGGATGGTCCGGAGGAGACCCTGGAAGACTTCTTCGGGAGACTGAAGGATAAGGATTGGGAAGCGGTTGAGATCTGGAACCGCTACCTGGATGACCTGGCCGTCCTTTGCAGCAATATGCGAATGATCCTGGATATGGATATCGTCCTGGGAGGAGATGTGGGAGCATGCATGGATCCCTGGATCGAGGACCTGTCCATGAGGATGGAGCCTTTGGATCTTTTTTCAAGGGATGTGGATTACGTGTCTGCATGCCAATGTAAAAAACATATCTTTGCTGTAGGAGCTGCTTTGAGCGCCATCGATCATTTTGATGAACGTATTCTTAACCTGGACCGGAATTAAGCGGGCTGCCGGACTTTGTCCTTGAAAGGCAGTCCCGATTCTGTTATGATGGAATCTGTGTGTGTACCATGTTAAATGGATTACACATGGCCTGACACCGGACGAATCCTTCGGGATAAGGCAGGACGGAATTCAGGTCTCTTGTCATCCGCACTTAGATCCAACAGTTTAAGAAAGAGGGATATTATGAATGAAAAACGCAGCAGCTTCTCCGGTAAGCTGGGCTTTGTGCTAGCAGCTGCCGGGGCATCGGTAGGTCTGGGAAATATATGGCGCTTTCCCTATCTGGCCGCCCAGTATGGGGGAGGTATCTTTCTCCTGATCTACATTGTTCTGGCCCTGACCTTCGGCTACACCATGATTATTGCCGAGACGGCCATCGGCCGGATGACCAAAAAGAGTCCCGTAAGCGCTTTCGGACGTTTCAGCGACAGCAAACTGGTCAAGGCCGGCGGCTGGATTAATGCTATCATCCCCATCCTGATCGTACCCTACTATTCGACGATCG
>CAMOVS010000241.1 GCA_946627575.1 uncultured Lachnospiraceae bacterium | reverse complement strand
AAACCGTTTTCCCTGCCCATTGGTCATAGACATGAGCTCCGCTCAGCAAAACAGCATAACGAACCTGCTTTAATTCTTCCAGGTATTCATCGATCTCCCGGATTCCCCGGCCGGTACAAAGGGCGATTTCCTTCCCGGAGGAAACTGCCCGGCTTATGTCTTCCAGGGTTTCAGGCATAATCTTTTTATGGGAATTCAGCAAAGTCCCGTCCATATCAACGGCCATCAGCCTGTAGCTATTGTGCATACTACTCTCTCCATCAAAACACATTGAATTCCTAAGCGATCATCTTGCCATCCGTCATGCAGCCGGATTGGCCCATCACAGATTATTGATTCTACCATACATTCAACAATGAAATCAAGGATTGTCCACTGGCTTATCCCCCCGGGAGGCTTGTACAGCTTTCAAAGCGGCATTTATAATTATGCTGACGGGAAGGTCTAAGACTTTCACGGAGTCTTGAACGAAAAGAGGTATTTTTATGCATATGGCAGATGCTTTGCTTGCACCGGCTGTTGCGGCAACCATGTACGTCGCTTCAGGAACAGCTGCAGGCATATCCATTCATCATTTAAAAAAAGAAGATGACCCCCAGAAGCTTCCCACCATGGCCGTGTCGGCCGCCCTGGTCTTTGCCGGTCAGATGATCAACTACACCATCCCCGGCACAGGTTCCTCAGGACATATGTGCGGCGGCATGCTCCTATCCGCCCTCCTTGGTCCCCAGGCAGGATTTCTCTCCATGATCGTTATCCTGACGATCCAATGTCTTTTCTTTGCAGACGGAGGTCTGATGGCTCTGGGAGCTAATGTCTGGAACATGGCCTTTTACGGCTGCTTTGTGGGATACTATCTGATATGGCGGCCTATCATACGGAGCAGTTTTTTTGGCCATGACAGGTCTGCATACCGTAAGCGGATCATTATGGCTTCCATTCTGGGCTGTGTCATTACGCTTCAGCTTGGGGCCCTGTCTGTGGTTATTGAAACCAGCCTGTCCGGCATCACAGACCTTCCCTTTGGAGCTTTCCTGGCCCTTATGCAGCCCATTCATCTGGCCATCGGCCTCATCGAAGGCCTGATCACATCCGCTGTCCTTTGCTTTGTCTTTGCCTCCCGCCCGGAATTGCTGCGGGATGTCGAAGAAGGAGGGGAGAAATTGAAAGGGCGTGGTTCCTTACGGTCTACGATCCTGGTTTTAGCACTTGTCGCCCTGGTTGTCGGAGGAGGTCTGAGCCTTCTGGCCAGCGGCAATCCCGACGGTCTGGAGTGGGCCTTATTCGGTAACGAGGAAGCCGGTTATTCATCCAATATGGGGCTGGATGAGGAAGACTTCGGCGTAGATAGCCAGGCGGCTCAGACAGCGGAAAGCATCCAGGAGAAAACCTCATTCCTCCCGGATTATGCCTTCCCCGGCAGTGACAATCCTGCGGGCACCAGCTTTTCCGGCATCGTCGGATCAGCTATTGTAGCGGGCATCGCTCTTCTTATCTGTCTGGCGGGAGGATTCTTCCGTAAGAGGAAGAAGGCATAGGGGCTTTCTGACCAAAAAAACATCTATGAAACCATGATCTCCGCTCTCTTCAAAAAGGCGGAGATCTTCATCGTTGAGAAGGTTTATTAACATGAATAAAATGGAATCAGCTCTATCCGATCTTAGCCAGATGGACCAGCTGGCCGCTGCAGACTCCTCCATTCATGGGCTCCATGCTGCAGCCAAACTGATCAGTACCGTATGCTATATCATCGTGGTCATGTCCTTTGGCAAATATAATCTTACCGGTCTTTTTCCCATGATTTTATGGCCGGTTCTGCTCTTTGCCTTAAGCGGAATCCCCATAAGAACCTGTTTCTATAAGCTGAGGATCGTTCTGCCCCTTGTCATGGCCGTAGGACTTTTTAACCCGATCTTTGACAGGAAGACTATAACTTATTTTGGAACATTACCGATATCAGGCGGTGTCATCAGCATGCTTACCCTTATGCTCAAAGGAATCCTATGCCTTATGGCCTCCTTTATCCTGGTCGCATCCACACCCTTTGATTCCATCTGCGCCTCCTTGAGGAAATTCCATGTCCCGGGAATGCTGGTAACCCTGCTTCTGCTTACCTACCGATACGCAGGCGTCCTGACCGAAGAACTGTCGCTTATGACCCAGGCCTATCAGCTTAGGGCTCCCGGCCAAAAGGGGATTCACATATCTGCCTGGGGGTCATTTCTTGGTCAGCTTCTGCTTCGAAGTATGGACCGGGCAAAAGAATTGTATGAAAGCATGCAGTTAAGAGGCTATCACCATCATTTTCATTATGCACCCTCCAGGGCCTTTGAGATCAAGGATGCCGCATGGCTGCTGCTATCTCTTTTATTTTTTATTCTGGTCCGTTTTGTTCCTTTATCCCAGGTCCTTGGATCCGTCTGGAAGCAGTAACCATTTTTTCACAGGGTACCTTACAGATCTTTTGGGTAAACAGACCTTCATTCAACAAATGAATATCAGGTGATACAATGATAGAATTCAAACATGTTTCTTTTTCTTATGAAAAAATAGAAAATCGCGATGGGAAGAATCGTCCTTTGATTGATGACCTGTCCTTCCGTATCGAAGACGGCGAGTCTGTGGGCCTGATTGGCGCCAATGGGGCCGGAAAGTCAACCATCATGAAGCTTCTGGCCGGTCTCCTGACCGGACAAGGAGAAATCCTGGTAGATGGTCTTGAAATGAAGAAGGAAAATCTGCCTGCCATCCGGAAGAAAATCGGTTTTGTCCTGCAGAATTCCGAAGCGCAGATGTTTATGCCAACGGTCTATGAGGATATGATGTTCGGCCCCCTTAATTATATGGAGAAGCGTGAAGATGCAGAAAGCAGAGTGGATGGAATCCTGGAGGCTCTGGGTCTGGTGGATCTTAAGCACCGCTACAATCACAAGATCTCCGGCGGAGAAAAAAGGATGGCAGCCATCGCTACCATCCTTGCTATGAATCCGGATACGATTCTTATGGATGAACCCACCTCAGCCCTTGACCCCTTCAATCGAAGAACTGTGATCCGCACGATCTGCGGTCTGTCCCAGACGAAAATCATCACTTCCCATGATCTCGATATGATCATGGACACCTGCAGCCGGGTCATCCTTCTCTCCAAAGGCTGCATCGCTGCGGACGGTCCTGTGCAGGAAATCCTGCGCAACCGCAATCTTCTGGAAGCCCACCGCATGGAGCTGCCTCTAAGACTGCAGCACAGTCAGCCAGTGTCCTGATGGATG
>CAMOVS010000240.1 GCA_946627575.1 uncultured Lachnospiraceae bacterium | reverse complement strand
GAAAGACCGTCACCGAGGATTATGATGAGGATGCGGTAAAAGACCTCTACGGTGTAAGCCCCAAAGAGTTTATCGAGATGAAGGGACTCATGGGGGATACTTCCGACAACATCCCCGGGGTTCCGGGGATCGGTGAAAAGACCGCCTCGAAGATCATCAGCACCTGGCACTCCATTGAAAATGCCTATGATCATATCGAAGAGATCAAGCCGGCCAGGGCCAAAAATAACCTGAGCCAGTATTATGACCAGGCGATTATGAGCCGGGACCTGGCAACAATCAAGACCGACTGTGATCTGGACTACCATTTTCAGGATGCCAGGATCGGAACTTTATTTAACAGTAAGGCCTATAAGCTCTTTAAGGAGCTGGATTTGAAGAGTCTCCTCCACTATTTCGAAAAAGATCAAAAAGCTTCGGACGCCGGAGAGATTCTGTGGACGGAAGATCCGGAGACCATCGGCCAGGTCTTTAGCTCGGCCTGTGCAGCCGGAAAAGCCGGATTGGGGATCCTGGAGGAAGAAGGGATCTATTATGGGCTTTCCCTGGCATGGCTGGAAGATGGAAGATTAAAGAATCACCTGATCCCGGTAAGGGAAGCTATGTCCGTCGATGACTTAAAGGAAAGAGTACTGGGCCTGCTTAGCCATGGCGTCTGCCTGGCCGTCATGGATTACAAGGCTCTCCTCTATTTTGACGATAGAACCCGTGATTATGAAGACCAGATCGAAGATGTAAGCGTTATGGCCTACCTGCTGAATCCCATCCAGTCCTCATTTGACTATGAGGACCTGGCCAGAGATTATCTGAAGGAGACCCTTCCCTCCCGCAAGGAGATCTATGGAAAGGAAAGGATCTGCCTGGGAGATGAACTCCAGGAGGGGGATGAGAAGGCAAGCCTTCTTGCTTCTGTTCTTTCTTTTGTGCCCCTTCAGACGTCGGAGATATTGAAAAAAAAGCTGGAAGAGGAAGAGATGTGGGATCTCTACCGGGAGATCGACCATCCCCTGACCCCTACCCTCTATGATATGGAGCGCTATGGCATCACGGTGGAAAGAGATGCTCTGGCAGATTACGGATCCAGACTGGTCGGCAGGATTGATGAACTGGAGAAGGGCATCTGGGACAAGGCAGGGAGAGAGTTCAATATTAATTCACCCAAACAGCTTGGGGTCATTCTATTTGAAGAGATGAAGCTGCCCTTTGCTAAGAAAACAAAGACAGGATATTCAACCAGCGCTGATGTACTGGACAAGCTGGCGCCGGATTATCCCATCGTTTCCGAAGTGCTGGAGTACCGGCAGCTGACCAAGCTCAAGTCCACCTACGCGGACGGTTTGATCGCCTTTGTCCGGGAGGATGGCAAGATCCATGGAAAATTCCATCAGAAAGTGACGGCTACCGGAAGACTATCAAGCTCTGATCCTAATCTGCAGAATATCCCTGTCCGCCTTCCCCTGGGCAGGGAGATCCGCAAGGTTTTCGTGCCGGAACCAGGCTGCATCTTTGTCAGTGCGGATTATTCCCAGATTGAGCTGAGGATTCTGGCCCACATGGCAGGAGATGATCACCTGATTGATGCTTACCACCAGGATAAGGACATCCACAGGATGACAGCCTCCCAGGTGTTTGGCGTTCCTCTGGAGGAGGTAACGCCCCTGCTTCGAAGAAGCGCCAAGGCGGTGAATTTCGGTATTGTCTATGGAATCAGCGCCTTCGGACTGGGCCAGGACCTGGACATCACCCGCAAGGAAGCCCAGGACTACATCGCCAAATATTTCGGTACCTATCCGGGTATTAAGAAGTACCTTGACGGCAATGTATCCTTTGCCAAAGACCATGGATATACCAGAACGCTTTACGGGAGGATCCGCCCTCTGCCGGAGCTTAAGTCCCGCAATTTTGCCCAGCGGGCATTCGGAGAGAGAGCGGCTATGAATTCCTCCATCCAGGGAACTGCGGCCGATATCATCAAGATCGCCATGATCCGGGTTAGCGCCAGACTGCGCCGGGAGGGACTGAAGTCCAGAATGATCCTCCAGATTCATGATGAGCTTTTGATCGAAACCCGGGAAAATGAATTAGAAGCCGTAAAGAAGATACTTACCGAGGAAATGATGGGGGCGGCTGATCTCAAGGTTCCCCTGTCCATAGATATCCAGACAGGCAGAACATGGTATGAAGCCAAGTAAGATGGTCTGATCCATCCTATGACTGTCTGCAGGACCAAAGGAAAATAATTATGAAGCATGGTAACAATGTCCGCCTGATCGGAGTCACAGGGGGCGTGGGATCCGGCAAAAGTGCTGTTATGGATATCCTGGCCAAAGATTATGGTGCCGTAATTATCCTGGCTGACCTGGTCTCCCATGAGCTTATGGAACCGGGACAGGCTGTCTACGAAGAAGTAATCAGAGAATTCGGACCCGGTATTCTTATGGAGCATGAGCCAGGAAAGAGCCAAAACGAAGGCCCCGGGACTTTGGCGAAAAAAGAGGAGGAGGCAGGGCTTCCTCTTCATGAAAAAGAGATACTGCCTCCCATTGATCGTAAGAAGCTGGGGCAGATCGTATTCTCGGATCCGGCCAAGCTGGCAAGGTTGAATGACATAAGCCACAGGGAAGTCAAAGAAGAGATTCTCCGGAGAATTAATAATTATATCCGGGATTTCACTTCATCAGACACCAGTTCTGCTTTTGGATTTACCTGGAAGGATATCCAGGAAGATTCATCAGGCAATTCATCTTCGGAAAAGGACTGTGGGGAAGAGCGGCTTCTGATTGCCGTGGAAGCGGCCCTTTTGATAGGTTCGGGCCTGGAGCATGACCTTGACAGGCTCTGGTATGTTTATGTCCGGGATGAGGAGAGGATCCGCAGGCTGGCGCATGGCAGGGGCTACAGCGAGGAATACGCAAGGTCTATTATAAACCGCCAGTTATCGGATCGTGAGTTCCGCAAGTATTGCAGGACCGTAATCGATAACAACGGTGATTTGGCGGAGACAAAATCCCAGATTGACCAGGCCGTCTGCGATTTGTTTTCCCATACTGAATAAAGCATCCTATTGCTTATCTTACATACATAAAATGATGTAAAGGTCAAAAGCTATCACGGATTGCTTCGCTGCAAGACAGCTCCCGCAATCCTGCACAACATTGCGATCGAATGCTCCACCGGAGCATTCGCCTGCATGCTTAAGCATCGGAATCCGCTGGCTTAAACGCCGCTACTTCCAGCACGGAAACATCCACTGGATGTTTCCTTAGCACGCTAAGG
>CAMOVS010000239.1 GCA_946627575.1 uncultured Lachnospiraceae bacterium | reverse complement strand
CAACCTACCCCATCTATGAAAAGAAATACGCTGAATGGACCATGATCAATAACATTCTGATGGAGTATTGGGAGAAGAAATAAATAATACCAGTTATGCTTTGTCGGTTAACATAACATGATTTCACCGCCTGCCGTGTATATTACATGGCAGGCGGTTATTTATGGGTGATAAGCAAGTGAATGCAAGGATTTGTGCGGAAATTGTGTTGTGAACAGACCCCGATTATGTTAGAATTTATAGCGTTAAGTTATATTGCTTAATTGGGGAAGGAAATGAAAAATGAATAAAACAGCTGTTCTAATTCCTTGTTATAACGAGGAGAAGACCATAGAAAAGGTCATCAGAGACTTCAGGAGTGTTCTCCCTGAGGCTGATATCTATGTGTACGATAATAATTCCACCGATCGTACTTCTGAGATTGCCCTGAAAGCAGGGGCGATCGTGCGCAGGGAGTATAAGCAGGGAAAGGGAAATGTCATCCGGCGGATGTTCCGTGAGATCGATGCAGAGTCTTATATCATGGTGGACGGAGATGATACTTACCCGGCTGAGTATGCTAAGGAGATGGTTCAAAGAGTCCATGAGCATAAAGCTGATATGGTAGTGGGAGACCGGCTTTCTTCTACCTATTTCTCTGAAAATAAAAGACCCTTTCATAATTTCGGCAATTCCATAGTCCGCCGGACCATCAATCTTCTTTTTCATAGCGAGATTAAGGATATCATGACCGGCTACCGGGCTTTCAGCTACCAGTTTGTCAAGAGTTTTCCGGTTCTGTCCAAGGGATTTGAGATCGAGACGGAGATGAGTATTCATGCCATTGATAAGAATATGCTTCTTGAGAATGTGGTGATTGACTACAGGGACAGGCCGGATGGCAGCGAGTCTAAGCTTAATACATTTTCTGATGGTTTTAAGGTGCTGATGACGATCCTTCGTCTATATGCTTTTTATAAGCCGATCCGCTTTTTCGGATTTGTCAGCATTTTGTGCTGTCTGATCTCCATGGGCTTATTTATTCCGGTCTTTATGAATTATCTTGATACCGGTTTTGTTCCTCATTTCCCCACGCTGATGGTTTCGGGTTTTGTTTTGCTGGCCGGCATTATGTGTTTTTTCAGCGGGGCGATTCTGCAGAGCCAGCGGCACAAGGATCGTCAGGATTTTGAGTGGAAACTTATCTGCATCAATAACAGGGAGAAATAATGAAGTCGACATCTTATGTGAGCGCAGATCAGGACAGGGGATTACCGGCTGGCAAGCCCCTCCGTATCTGCCATTATCTTTTTGCTTTTCTATCAGCTGTTCTAATCGCAGGAGGGCTCCAGCTTAGTCCTGGTATCCCTAATGGCTTTGATTCGAATACGGCATCGGAGTTACAGGGTCATCCCCTGGCATATTTGCTGTACTATCTCAAATCCGACATCCTGCGGTCGGTCCGTTTTTCATTACAGTGTGAACTGACCGCTTTGCTTCTGATCATTCTGATTCTGTATGTTCTTGCCCATTCTTATTCTGCCAGGGAGCTTCTCTGGACGCTTCTTTTTTCTATTGCTTTTGCCATATGTGTCTTCTTTGGGCAGATTTTTATGAAGACCCCCAATTGGGATGGCTGCATCAGAGGCCTTCATAATTTGATAAAGAACGCCTGGTTTCTGGCTGCTTACGGGGGAGTCTGTTTCTTTGGCATGCTTGCTTTGCGGGCCTGGCTTCTGTCCCGTCCCGTTTTAGACACAGGGATCAGCCGGATGTCCAACAAAAGAAGAGTTCTGGTTTATTTTCTGATCATCATGCTTTTCTGGCTGCCGGTTTTTCTGATATTCTGGCCCGGCAACCTTAAGGGAGACACCGTAGTACAGATCCTTCAGTATTTCCATTTTCCTACACACTTTCAGGGCCAGTGGATCACGGATGGCAAGAATGTGATATTTACCAATGACCATCCCTTTATCCAGACCCTGATCTTCGGTCTTTTTATGGATCTGGGACATGGTCTGGGATGGAATGAGCTGGGAGTAAGCTTCTATGTTTTTCTGCAGATCGCTGCTTATGGGGCTGTCATCAGTCTCTTCCTGGTATCTTTGGAGCATTTTGGCATAAGGACCCGGCTGACCAGGATCGCGCTGGCAGTCTATTGTCTGGCGCCCCCCTATGTGGTTCATGCTATCCTCATTTCCGGAGATTCTTTCCTGACCCTGTTTTTCATGGCTTTCATGCTGGAAGTCTTCTGGATCTATAAGACCGAAGGAAAGATTCTTTACCATAAGGGCTTTTTTGGAACGGTTCTTATCACATTTTTCCTTTTCTGCACCTCGAAGAATCAGTGTGTCTATATCCTTGTTCTGGCGGGGATTCTTATGGTAATCGTACTCAGAAAAGAGTGGAAAAGAGTTCTGGCTGCGGTTCTTCTTCCGCTGCTTGTGTTCGAAATCTTGTATTTGGGGGCTTTTTTCCGCCTTATGCATGTTAATCAGGTGGGGACCCAGGAGGCCCTGTCTGTATTCTTTCAACAGACGGCCAGAACCGTCAAGAATCATGATAAGGAGCTGACCAAAGAGCAGAAAGAAGCCATCGATGAAGTTCTCGATTATGAGACCATGGACACTCTGTATGACCCGGATCTGGCGGATCCGGTTAAGATGAGATTCAACCGGAAGGCAGGAAGCGCAGCGATGCGCCGCTATTTTAAGGTCTGGTTCCAGATGGGATGTATCTATCCCGGTGAATATATTCAGAGCTTTCTGGATTCTACCTGGGGATATTATTATCCGATCAAGCCGGATCAGATAGGACAATTATACTGGAATAATTATAGTTATGATGAGGATATCAAGGATGGATCCTGGGTTAAGGAGACTGTTCCTGACAGCTTCTTCAAGGAGAGATGGTTTGATCAGTCTCCTCGGACTGAAGGTTTGAGAAAGACAGGCCGAAGGCTGATGATTCTGGTGGATGAACTGCCACTGATAGCCTGGCTGGCTTATCCGGGGACTGTGATGTGGATCCTGCTGGCCATGGGCCTTCTCCTGATTCTGGCCAGAGACTGGAAGTCCGCGGCGATCTTTTTCCCGGCCCTGCTGGTCTTTGGCATTTGCCTTCTGTCACCGAAAAACAACAATTTCCGATATATGCTGCCCAACAGTTTTCTTCTGCCTGTCGCGGCCGCATGGGTGACAGGGGGATATTTCCCCCTGCCTTCAATTAACGAGCTGTCTGATGAGTCTGAGGCAGATCAGAACAAGGATGATCATCAGAAAGAAGCTGACGTCATAACT
>CAMOVS010000238.1 GCA_946627575.1 uncultured Lachnospiraceae bacterium | reverse complement strand
CCAAAGGCAAACTGACCTATACCTCCTCGAATAAGAAGGTGCTTACGGTGGGAGCCAGCGGAAGTTATAAGGCTAAGACTACAGGAAAAGCAGTGATCACGGTTGCTGCTGCAGCTACAGACAACTATAAAGCTGCAAAGACAACCATTACGATCACAGTAACCGGCAAGCAGTTCAAGGCTTCCAATACCAAGATTAAGCTGAGCAAGAAAAAATACACCTACAATGGCAAGAAGAGAAAGCCTAAAGTAACCGTTACTTATAAAGGAAAGAAGTTAAAGAAAAACAAAGACTACAAGCTCAAGTACCAGAACAACATTGATGCCGGAAAGGCTGTCGTTGTTGTAACCGGTATGGGTAAGTATTCCGGAACCCGTAAGAAAAAATATACCATCAAGCAGGCCAAGAATACCATGAAGGTTACCCTGAGCGATGATTCCGTGGACATTAATAAGACCGCCTCTTTCACGGTAAAGAAAGCCATCGGCAAGGTAACCTACACAAGTAGCAATACCAAAGTAGCCACAGTTTCCGCCAAGGGCGTGCTCACCGGCAAGAGCAAGGGAGCCTGCACCATCACGGTAACAGCAGCCGGCAACAAGAATTATAAGGCTCTGAAGAAGAAGTTCAAGATCACGGTAGGTTATATAAGCCTTACCAATAAGAAGTGCAAAGTCAGCCTTTCTGCGACCAGCTATGTCTATGATGGCCAGTACAAGCTGCCGGATGTAAAGGTAACCTATGATGGAAAGAAGCTGAAACTGAACACCGATTATACCGTGACCTATAAAAATAACAGGGATGCCGGAAAGGCAACCGTTACGGTGAAGGGCAAAGGATATTATATCAACAGCAGAAACGTGACCTTTACCATCAAAAAGGCAGCTCAGGATAGCTTTTACGTGGATACAAGGCACAGAAGCGTCAAGCTGGGCAGCACCTTTACCGTCTATCCCAGCGGAGCCATCGGAGGAGTTTCCTACAAATCTAACTATGAGTCATACATTACGCATCTGGGCGGCGGAAAGTTCAAAGCCCTGAAGACGACAAAGAACTATGTGACCATTACGGTAACAGCCAAAGGAAATAAGAATTACGCAAGCAAGTCTTATGAGATTAAAGTAAGCATCTACTAAAGAGAACTGCGGCCTTTCTTTTGACATGATAAAAAACCCCGGGAACCAATCGGATCCCGGGGTTTATTTAATCTTCATGAAATGATTTGGATCTGTCACATACACAGGCCTTTATCAGACAGGAGAAGACTCCCTCCTTATTCTCTGTTCTTGAGCACGGTATCCAGGGGGATTCCCTGAATCTTTTTGTATTCCAGCAGGGCCACGACAAGGTAAGTAGACAGGCCCAGAAGGAAGATCTTGACATAGATCCAGGGATCCAGCCAGTAGGGTATCCAGCCAGAGATACTGGTCATTACGAACACCTTGAATATGAATTCAAGCATGATGCTTTCTATGGGCATGGAGATCAGAAGGAAGAGTATCACGACCACCGTGGTGGATGTGATATAGAGCCGGCTGATCTCTTTGTTGTTATAGCCCAGGATCTTGGTCATGGAGATGGACTGGGCGTTTTTCTCGATGATGATCTTGGACATAAGATAGATCAGCACGATGAAGATCAGGATGGAGAAGGCGTCGACCAGGTACATCATACTTCCCATAGACCGCTGCAGCTGCCTGGAGATTTTGGTCAGGGAGTCATAGTCTATGACAGTGGAGATGTATTTCTTATCGATGTCTTTGATTTCCCGGTCAGACAGATAACCTGAGAAATAATCGGACTCCAGATCCAGGGTTTGATTCAGGAGCTTTTGCTCCATAAAGACGCACAGGCCTCCCTCGTAATCATATATGCCATTTACGGTAAAGTCGTAATATTTGCTCTCGTATTTTTCCTTCAGTTTTATCTTGTCCCCTTTTTTGATGCCGTATTTTTCTGCATAGGCTGATGAGATCCAGACCTGGCCGTCTTTTACATCAAGGGGGATGTAAGCGCTCTTTTTATCGATGCCGTAGAAGGTGACTTCCTCCTTTTTATAAAGTCCATCTCCAAGGGTCTGCAGAGGGTAGGCCGTGAATTTCTCCGCATCCTCGACATCCGTTTCCACATCCATGTAAAAGACCATCATGGAAAAAAGACTTTCCAGCTTTCGGTCTTCATTCATAGCGGACATGGGGATCTGCAGGATATACTGGTAGCGGCTCAGCATGTTTTCTCCGATATTTTCCTGGTAATGGTCCAGGACCGAGGGGAGAGCCAGGCCGAAGATGAGAAGAAAATTGGCAAAGATAATGCCAAAAAAGAGCATGATATAGTTGCTTTTATTCTGCAGGATGACCCGAAGTCTGAATCTGGTGAAGAAGGGCAGGATATGAGGAAGGCGCATGGCCTTCCTCCCCTTACCTCTGGTCAGATCTCTGCGCAGGAAAGCCAGAGGAGGTAGTGAAAGCTTCTTGCGCAGACTAAGGAAAGTAATCAGCATCATGATTAGAATGGGGATGACCGTCGTCTGAAAGAAAGCCGACCCGTTCCACAGGGTGACATAGGTTGGCAGACTGTAGCTGCTATAGTAGAGACCGGCACAAAAGTCTTTAAGGAAGGTATATCCCAGGATGTTGCCGATCAGAGCGCTGATCAGGGTGACGGCCACCGGGGCGGCCATATAGTGACGGACCAGCTCCCACCGGGTGTATCCCGAAGCCCGGAGAGTGCCGATGACAGCGGATTCCTTTTGGATCGTATCGTTGATGGTAATGCGGAATACGAAGGCGATGATGACGATGATGATGTACAAAAGAACCTGCATCATGGCCCGGTCGTGCCCCATATCGTCTCCCGTAAAGATGATAGCCTGGTTGGTGTATCTGGGCGTGAAGGATTCCAGGGAGACGATATCATTGATGTCCTCCATAAGGTCATCGGACAATTCCTTTTCTTCTTCTTCGTCAGCAGGAGGATCATTATAGATCCATGAGTAACAGAAGCGGAGAGAATCCTTTTTCCAGGAGTTGAACTCCTCCTCGGATACAAGGCCGACGCCGAAAAGGATAGAATCGAACATGGTATCATTGTTATCCTGGAAGAGGGCGCTGTAGTCTGAGAGAGCAATTAATCCTGTAATGGTAAATGAATGGTTCTTTCCCGATATTTTATCCCCCACTTTCAGGTGGTTGTTATCGGCATACATACGGTCGATGGCAGTCTCTCCCGGTTTTTCCGGCAGCCTTCCATCCATGACACAGGCCAGGTTGATCTCGGTCCTGTTTT
>CAMOVS010000237.1 GCA_946627575.1 uncultured Lachnospiraceae bacterium | reverse complement strand
TCTATACTGACGAAAACCAGATAAAAGAAAGTCTCACCGAAGCTTTGTCACAGGCAATGGATGGCATTTTATCCAAGGATGACATCAAGAAAATGATCGATCAAAGCGCCTCTGATTTCAATGAGTCAAGCGAAGGGACCTATAAGGCCGATCATGATAACATCACCTTAACTGATGAAAGCGGAAGCAGTTACGATGGCGTCATAGGTAAAGATGGGAGTATCACCATTACTCCAGACGCCAGTCAGGAAGATGAAAAAATGGTCTTCAAAAAATAACAGCATAGGACATCTGCATCTACATAAAAAAAGGGACCGCCAAAAAGGCGATCCCTTTTTTTATAACTGTTTTTCTAATTCCTATAATCCCTTATAATACCTTCCGATGGCATCGGCAGCGATCATAGCATCATACACTTTCTGAGGAGTGATCTCAACAGGCTCGTTGCCGCAGGTATCCGTGGGGGCTGCTGCCAGTGTAGCTGCTTCCATAAGAGCATCCTTGTCTACCTTCTCGATGCCCATATCGGCAAATGTAGTCGGCAGTCCTACGTCCATGCAGAAACCTACAACCTCATCCAGGAGATCTTCGTCCGCATTCTCCAGTACCAGCTGGGTCAGGGTACCGAAAGCAACCTTCTCACCGTGGTAGAGGTGGTGGCACTCTTTGATGGCGGTGAGGCCGTTGTGGATCGCATGAGCTCCTGCCAGTCCGCCGGACTCGAATCCCATGCCGGAAAGAAGGGTGTTAGCCTCGATGATCTTCTCCACAGCGTCTGTTACCGCATTGTTCTCAACAGCCAGCTTGGCCTTAACGCCCTCTTCAATCAGGGTATCATAGCAGGCTCTTGCCAGAGTGATGGCAGCTGTTGTTATGGTTCCGCCTGCACAGCTTGTCGCATTGCTGTCCTGGCAGGCCTTAGCTTCAAAATAGGTAGCCAGAGCATCGCCCATACCGGAGACAAGAAGTCTTGCGGGAGCATTGGCAACAACCTGGGAGTCAACCAGTACAAGGTTGGGATTGGCCGGCAGCCACAGATAGTCTTCAAATACACCCTCATCCGTGTAGACAACAGAAAGAGCGGAACAGGGAGCATCGGTTGCAGCGATGGTCGGAACAACGATAACCGGTGTTTCGCAGTAATATGCTACAGCCTTGGCGGTATCAAAGATCTTGCCGCCGCCGACACCGATTACCAGATCACAGCCCTTCTCTTCAACGATGGCTTTCAGACGGTTGATCTCGTTCTTGGAACACTCGCCGCGGAAAGCTTCAAATACGAGTTCACAGTCTGTCTCTTTGAAGCTGTCTTCGATCAGAGCGCCAAAGCGCTTTTTGCCGCCTTCACTGATCAGGATAAAGGGCTTCTTGCCGAACTTTACAGCATATTCAGCGATGTCACCAAGGACTCCGGGGCCTTGAACATACTTGTTAGGTGCAATGATAATTCTTGCCATATCAATACCTCTCCTTTTTGAAATACAGCAAAAGTTACTTGTTATCACACTCAGAATAATACATAAACTTTACATAATCAAGCCAATTTTTTGTATGGTTTTTATAAATAATTAGCAAACAATTATCTATTTCAGGCAAAATCTTCTCAGAAGTCCATGCCTCCACCGCCATGAATATGTCCGGAGGAGGATGTATGGGTAGTCCCGTGCTCGTGGTCTCCTTCTATGTCCTCATGACGCTCTCGTAATGTCCTCTCCACCCTGCGATCCAGGAAAATGTCTTCTCTTCTTTCAAATTGAATACCCTCATGGTCCGCATAGTGAGAAGCACCTGACTTCCTTCTCTTGGTCTTAAGCTTGCTCTTCTGGTGCTGACCAAGCAGAGTGGCTATGGCCGCTCCGATACCCAGATCTCCAAAGATCCAGAAGGGGGATGGTCCTTTTGATCCTCCTTTATCAGCTCCATCGGAAGCTTTGAGAACCGAAACGCAGGAATCCGCATAGGACTCAAAAGCGTCCATGTACTGCCCGCTCGACAAAGAAGAGCGGATATCATAAAGGACATCCTGGATATCATCATCGGAAAAGCAGGCAGATCCATTTTCATCGGTAGATACATAGGCCTTCCGATTGGATGAGTCATCAGCATCAATAAATACCAGCAGGGTCGCAGTCCCTTTGGATCTCCCCTTTCCAAGACCAACGCTGTCCACGATATCATCCGCATAAGCCTCTATTTTCAGGCCGGTCAGGTCATCCACCGTATATACAGCAATATCGCAATCCTGCTTGTCACTGACCTTCTCCAGCTTTCTGGTCAGTTTATCTTCCTCCTTATCCGTCAGCAGATCCGCCGCATCAGACAAAAGAGGGACATCCCCGGCAGCCTTAAGCTTCAAAGCCGGCCTAAGGAGGACAGAAAACAAGATTGTCAGGGCACAGAGCATCACAAGTAGAGGAAAGCGCATTTTCATTTTTGCTCTCATGATTCCACCCCCTAAACCAATTTGACGATCCAGCTCAGGATGAATAATACAGCCGCAATGATCACGGTCCGGATCCCTACATACTTCCAGTATGATCCGGAATCTGATGGAAGATCACCGATGAGCTGGCCGGTCTGCCCGTTCATGGCAAAGGTATATTTCTTTCCCTCCCAGCTGGTATTAAGGAGCCATACCGGATAGAGAGCATACCAATAACGGGAATGGAGGACGGTCATATCCTCCTTTTCTACATGAATGGAGGAATAATCTGCCACAGAACTTCGGAAGGCCTGGCGGGAACTGTTCTCCATACGATCCTGGGCCCTTTCTATGCATTGATCCTGGGAAATATCATAGCGGTCTGCCAGATATCCGGCCAGGTAAGCAGGCTGAAACTCCACCAGATCTTTTTTATCAAAAGGTTCTATGGACTCCATGAGGACCTGATCGATCTTGCTGGATCCGTCCACCGGCACATGATGGTAAGAGACGACCCCTTTCCTGTCAAGCTGGTAGGTCTCGATCTCCTCGCAATCATATTCTCCTTCCGTATAGTGCCTTACTTTCTCCCCTCGGTAGACTGCATCCACTCCGATCTCCGCATCAAAAAGCCAGAAAGGAACGTAGATGCCCTTTAACTCATCAATGTGGGCACCGCTTTTAAAAAAGGGCGGGAGGAACTTCTTTCCTTCCAGATGCTTGCGGTAAGCCGCCTTGGCTGCCTCCTTGTCATGGCGGAAAGGAATGATATAATCCGGACGCAGATCCCCGGAAAACTGTTCCTTCATGATGACCTGGCTGCCGCAATAAGGACAGTTAGTGGCTCCGGTGCTTTCATCCGCGATGATTTCTCCGCCGCAAGACCGGCAGG
>CAMOVS010000236.1 GCA_946627575.1 uncultured Lachnospiraceae bacterium | reverse complement strand
CCCGCCATAACCAAAGAAGAAATTACTATGGTAAAAGATACCTCTCTTGCTTTTACTCTTGCCTATGCAGAGGTGTTTTCCTTAGCCAAGCAGATTGCTGCTTCTCAAGTGTCTTTTATGCCCTTTTTAATTGCGGGTATCTTCTATTTCATTGCCAACTACCTGGTTGCATTTATCATGAAAGTGATAGAGAAGTCTTTGGATTATTATAGATAGGAGGGGCTATAGATGATATTAGAGATGAATCATATCCGCAAACATTTCGGAGACCTGGAGGTCCTTAAGGATATCAACCTCAATGTAGACAGCGGGGAAGTGGTCAGCATTATCGGCCCTTCCGGCTCCGGCAAGTCCACTCTCCTCCGGTGTGCCACCTTTCTGGAGACGATCAATAAAGGCGAGATTAAGTACATGGGTGAGCCGGCCGCCCATACATCCTCTGAGACCGGTAAAGTTGTATATGCTCATGGTGATGAGCTTAAGAGGATACGTAGTTATTGCGGGCTGGTTTTCCAGCAATTTCACCTTTTTCCCCACTATAGTGTCCTTAAAAATCTGACCCACCCTGCCATTAAGGTTCAGAAAAGAGATAAGGCGGAAGCGGAGGAGACCGCCATGAAACTGCTGAAAAAGATGGGTATTGAAGATAAAGCTTCTTCTTATCCCTTCCAGCTTTCGGGCGGTCAGCAGCAGCGGGTGGCCATTGCCAGGGCCCTGACCCTTAAGCCGGAGATCCTTTTCTTTGATGAGCCCACATCGGCTCTGGATCCCGAGCTGACCGGCGAAGTGCTTAAGGTTATCCGCCAGCTGGCCGAGGAGAAAATGACTATGGTGGTGGTTACCCACGAGATGCCCTTTGCCAAGGCCGTCAGCAACCGGGTCCTCTTTATGGACGGGGGAGTCGTTGTTGAAGAAGGAGATCCGCAGGATGTCTTTAATAATCCTAAAGAGGAGAGAACCAGGCAGTTCCTCCGGGTATTTGAGCGATGAGCATCCCTGTGGTACATGAGAAGGGACAAGGCGATCGTCTTCATTTCAGCATCCTGGACCCCACCGGGAATATTACGGCTTTGGTGGAAGACCCCGTGGAGCTTTCAAAACAGCCTCTGGTGGCTGCTGAAATTATGAGAAGATATCCTGAGGTTGAGCAGGTGGGATACCTCACTTATAGGAAAGAAGGCGAAATCCGGGTTCAGATGCGTATGGCGGGAGGAGAATTTTGCGGGAATGCTTCTATGAGTGCTGCTGCTTTGTATCAGATGAGATGCGGGAATCGTGATCTTGCCCTAACTGATTCTCCGGTATGCCTTACTTTGAAGGTTTCCGGTGCTGCCCAACCGGTGAGAGTGCAGCTGGATCAAATAGGCAATGACGCTTTCCGCTGCTCCATCGATATGCCGCCCGCTATAAGCATAGAAGAAAAGAGATTTGAATATAAAAAGCTTTGCGGAGTGCTCCCCCTGGTTCGGATGGAAGGGATCATTCATCTTATCATCGAGCAGGATTCCCCCTTCTATGCCCTGATCCATGACAGGCAATCAGCCCAGGAGGCGGTACGGTCCTGGTGCAGCCAGCTTGGAGCGGATGGACTGGGGCTTATGTTCCTGGGAGGGAGCCCGGTAAGAAGCGATCGAAGTCAAAACTCCGGAAGCAGCCTGGAAAGAAAAGACCATAAGGGGCCGGAAAAGGTGGCGGAGAGGGATCTGACACCTCTTGTATATATACCTGGCAGCGATACGGTATTCTGGGAGAATTCCTGTGCCAGCGGTACATCGGCAGCAGGAATGTATATAGCAGATCGATCGGAAGTCCCGGTCGCTATGTCATTTCTGGAACCGGGCGGACGGCTGGAAGTAGAAAGCCATTCGGCAGCGGGGATAACAAGGCTTTACGGAAAGGTCCGCCTGATAGACCACTGCACGATTTCTCTCCAGGGAAAGAAATCTTGACAAACAAATATGCTATGCATTATTCTTTTAGAATATGGCAGCTACAGAAATCATTCGCCGAGAAATGCCGGACTTGATGGCAGGAGGAAATCAGCATGGCAGAAAAAAACAGGACTCTTCATATCGAAGGAATGGGATGCGTACATTGCGAGGCAAAGGTCAAGGAAGCAATTGAGAAGATCGATGGTGTGTCCAAGGTGATCGTAAGTCATCTGGCAGGACAGGCCGACGTGATCTGTGATGAGAATACACCGGATGATGCGTTCTCAACCGTCATGGAAGCCTTTGACGGTTATAATCTGACAGGAATGGATGACGGCAATCTTCGCCCGGATTCCATGGCCAGGATTGAGACCAGAGAACAGGCTGACGCTTTTATCGAAGCTCAGGTCGACCTGCTTCAAAAGCAGATTGGCGACGGTGGTGTATTATTAGCCCTTTCCGGCGGAGTCGATTCTTCTGTTGTTGCGGCTCTCCTGATTAAGGCCATAGGCAAGCAGCTTACCTGCATCCATGTCAACCACGGCCTCATGCGAAAAGGAGAAAGCGAGCAGGTGATCGATGTA
Source organism: uncultured Lachnospiraceae bacterium (assembly GCA_946627575.1). Lineage (GTDB taxonomy): Bacteria > Bacillota > Clostridia > Lachnospirales > Lachnospiraceae > Anaerobutyricum. The sequence goes on along the minus strand of CAMOVS010000236.1, from coordinate 800 downwards.
TTCCAGAAGCAGCTGGGTGCTAACCTGATATATGTGGATGCTAGCGACAGATTTCTCGACAAGCTGGCCGGGGTCACAGATCCTGAGACCAAGAGAAAGATCATTGGCGGTGAATTCATCGATGTCTTTGATGAAGAGGCAGCCAAGCTGACCGGTATCAGCTTCCTGGGCCAGGGAACCATCTATCCGGATATCCTGGAGAGCAAAGACGGGATCAAAGCCCACCATAACGTAGGCGGTCTTCCTGAGGATGTCAAGCTGGAGCTGGTGGAACCCGTCAAGCTTCTTTTCAAGGATGAGGTAAGAGTGGTCGGAGCTGCCCTGGGCCTTCCGGATGATATGGTTAACCGTCAGCCCTTCCCGGGACCGGGTCTTGGTGTCCGTTGCCCCGGTGCCATCACCAGAGACCGTTTGGAAGCGGTCCGTGAATCCGATGCCATCTTGAGAGAAGAATTCGCAAAGAAGGGCCTGGAAGGCAAGGTATGGCAGTACTTCACGGTAGTGCCGGACTTCAAGTCCACCGGCATCAAGAACGGTAAGAGGACCTTTGACTGGCCCTGTATCGTCCGCGCCATCAACACCACCGATGTCATGGAAGTGACAGTAGAGCACTTTGAGCCGGACTTTATTGATCATCTGGTGAATCGGATCATCACGGAAGTTCCGGGCATTAACAGAGTCCTCATCGATTACACACCCAAACCGCCGGCAACGGTAGAGTACGAATAATGAAAGCAAACCCGGGAAGCCGCATAAACACTGACTTTTTCGGGTGTCATAGGTGGCTTTGATAGCATTTT
>CAMOVS010000235.1 GCA_946627575.1 uncultured Lachnospiraceae bacterium | reverse complement strand
ATTCCGGACATCCTGTGTTACTCATGGAAAGGACAAGTCAAATAATTATCTGCATTTTTCACAATTCCAAGGAGACAGCATGGATCGCAAATTATTATTTTTTGATATAGACGGCACCCTCCTGTGCGGCAAACTTCCGGGCTATATCCCGGAAAGCGCCTTGGATGCATTGAGGCGGGCTCAGGACAAGGGCCATTATGTTTTTATTAATACCGGCAGAACCTGGGCCTACCTGCCCCAGGCGGTAAAGGATTATCCTTTTGACGGTTATATCTGTGGCTGCGGTACTTATATCCGCTTCCACGACGAGGTTCTTTATCACCATCGGATTCCGGATGATATCAGGATGTCTCTGCCCCCTCTTCTGAAAGACTGCAGGCTTCAGGGTGTTCTGGAGGGGACCGGAGCTATGTACGCTGATCGGAAGGTCGATCCATTTCCTCCCATACAGATGGTTTGCGACGCCTATAAGGTCTACAGCAACGATACAGCCAAGGACTTCGACGATGAAGATCTTCTTTTTGAAAAGTTCGTGATCATCGGGGACTCTTCAGGGGATGCAGACCTCTTCCGCCGGGAAAGCTCCCACTACTTTGAATCCTTTGGCCCCATAGACCTGGGCGGCTGGTTTTTTGAAGAATTTGTTCCCTCCGCCTGCTCTAAGGCGACGGGTATTGACCGGATCATAGACCATCTTGGACTGTCTACCGATGATTGCTGCGTTTTTGGCGATGGCGTCAATGATGTGTCCATGATGAACCATGTCAGATACAGCATCGCCATGGGTAATGGGGCCGTAGAAGCTATGGAGGCGGCGACCTATGTTACCACCCCGGCAAACCGGGATGGGATCCGAAACGGCATGCTTCACTACCACTTGATCTGATAAAATGCAGAAATAGGAACAGGGGAGAGGGTATGATACTATGAGCGCCTCTCCCTTCTTACCCTTTCGTCTTAATATATAAAAAAAGAGAACGGTCTCCTTTTCGCATATCAAAATGCAAAAATGAAAACGGTTCCCTTTTCGTCATGGTCAATCTTTCAATTCAAACCCTGCGATTCTGCAAAGCTCGCGGATCGAGTCTCTTGAGACCTTCTTTCCCTTATACTCGATCAGATCTTCACATTTGCCGGTGAACACATCACTAGGATTGTACTTCTTAATGATAATTCGATCTTCTTCCGTAAATATCTCCAGCGGTTCCCTGTCACCAATGTCAAAACTTTTCCTGAGTTCCATCGGTAAGGTTATTCTCCCTAATGAATCCAGTCTTCTTACAATCCCTGTACTCTGCATATCTTTTCCTCCTATGTTTATCCTGTGTTTTAATAGCGGCACGGTCTTTTTATCAGTTCATATCCTATTCAGTCGCTTTGATCTGCCATGTTCCCGAAGTATTTGCTTCGAAAAACTACAGTACTTGTATATTCACCATTATAATGACCTTTTTGGAAAATGTCAATAAATATGGAAAATATTGATCCGGCCGAATCGCCGCTGGCAAATCTCCTTCTGATTGGCTGTAGATTTAGTGAAGGATTGATGTATTATCAATCGCTTCTATCTAAGAGAAAGACTTTTTATTCCGGTCCATTTCCGGTCTTTTTCTGAAAGAATTAAAGGCGACCCATCTTGCAGATGATAACCGTCGGGGTCCGCAGTCCCGGCATAACTTCCCTGAAGACCCGGCCACTTGATGCCGATGTCCGGGTCATTCCATGCAAGGCCGCCCTCATCTCCGGGCTGGTAGAAGTCTGTGCATTTATAGCAGAACTCCGCTTCCTCTGATAGAACAAGGAAACCATGAGCGAATCCTTCACTGATGTAGAACTGTTTTTTATTGTCTGCGGAGAGAATGATCCCATGCCATTTTCCGTAGGTCGGGCTTCCCTTTCTCATGTCGACCGCTACGTCAAACACTTCTCCCTTGATTACACGTACCAGCTTGCCCTGGGGATGCTCCTTCTGAAAATGCAGTCCCCTTAGCACGCCTTTTTTGCTCATGGATTGATTATCCTGGACAAACCGCATGGTCAGTCCTTCTCTTTGCAGATCACGGAAATTATAGGTTTCCATGAAGTATCCTCGTTCATCACCATGGATCTCGGGTTCTATGATATATAGTCCTTCAATCTGACAGGCTGTCACTTTGATTTTTCCCATTTTTCTTCCTTTGTCCTTTTACTCAGTTCCTCTACCTGCCGGCTTATGCCTGTCTCAGCCTTTCACCGTACATTTCCTCATAGTACTTCATATAATCACCGGATACGATCCGCTGCCACCAGTCTTTGTGATCCAGATACCATTTTATAGTCATCTTGATACCATCGGCGAACATGGTTTCCGGCAGCCAGCCCAAGTCTCTGTGGATCTTAGCCGGATCGATGGCATACCGCATATCGTGACCTTTGCGGTCTGTAACATATGTTATAAGGGATTCCGGCTTGTCGAGTTCCTGGCAGATAATTTTTACGATGTCAATGTTCTTCATCTCATTGTGGCCGCCTATATTATAGACCTGGCCAACCTCGCCTTTACGGATAATCAAGTCGATGGCCTTGCAATGGTCTTCCACATAGAGCCAGTCTCTGACATTAAGTCCCTGACCATAGACCGGAAGCGGCTTCTCATCCAGGGCATTGGCAATCATCAATGGGATGAGCTTCTCAGGGAACTGATAGGGTCCGTAATTATTAGAACAACGTGAGATGGTTGTCGGCAAATCAAAGGTTCTATGGTAGGCATTTACCAGAAGGTCGGCCCCGGCCTTGGAAGAGCTGTAAGGGCTGCTGGTCTTTAAAGGGGTTTCTTCCGTAAAAAAGAGGTCAGGCCGGTCGAGGGGCAGGTCTCCATATACTTCATCGGTAGATACCTGGTGATAGCGCTTTACCTTGTACTCCCTGCTGGCGTCCATAAGAACCTGGGTTCCCAGAATATTGGTCTTAAGGAAGATGCCCGGATCCTCAATGGACCGGTCCACATGGCTCTCTGCCGCAAAGTTCACCACGATATCCGGTTTCTCCTCCTCAAACAGGGCAAAAACCGCATCTCTGTCGCATATATCCCCTTTGACAAAACGGAAATTAGGCTTATCCAAAGCTTCTTTCAGGGTCTCCAGATTGCCTGCGTAAGTCAGCTTATCCAGACAGACAATGCGGTCCTCAGGATGCTTGTCCAGCTCAAGATAAACAAAATTCGCTCCGATAAACCCGGCTCCGCCGGTTACTAATATAGTCATAAATAATCTCCTTCATTATAACAATTATTCTTACATGATCCGCAAAGCCGGCTCAGCGGCTCCGCCTGAATGATAAC
>CAMOVS010000234.1 GCA_946627575.1 uncultured Lachnospiraceae bacterium | reverse complement strand
CATGCCGTTTCACTTGCATGGACCTGATCGGGTTCTCTTATCGTATCTGAATCTGCCGGTAGCAAATGGCTTCCATAAGATGATCATCTTTTATATCCCCGGACTGGTCCAGGTCCGCTATAGTTCTGGCTGTCTTCAAGAGTTTATAGTACGATCTGCCGGTCAGTCTCAACCTGACAAAGGCTTCTTCCATCATGCGGCTGCCGGCTTTCGTCAGCCGGCAGAAACGCTGGACATCGGAGGTGGTCATCCTGCCGTTGTAGTAGGATGTCTCTGAAGACCTCCGCTCCATCTGCATGGCTCTGGCGGCTTCAACTCTCCTGCGGATGGAAGCGGAGGATTCCTCCTCTCCTCTTCCTGTCAAATCAAAAAAAGAGACCTCATCGCATCGGACAAAGATATCCATTCTATCCATGATGGGACCGCTGAGCCTGCTCTGATAATTTTGAATCTGATACTCCATACATCGACAGCGGGTCCGGTCAGGATAATATCCGCAGGGGCAGGGATTTGCCGCTGCCACCAGAAGGAAATCCGCAGGGAAAGTGAGGGTTCTTTCATGACGTACCAGGTTAATGGCATGGTTCTCCAATGGTATTCTGAGCATCTCTGTCATGCTCCTGGAATGCTCATTGAACTCATCTATAAAAAGAACACCGTGATGGGCCAGGGACACCTCTCCCGGGGAAGGGACGGCTCCTCCTCCGAACATACCGGCCTGACTTACCCCCAGGGAAGGAGCCCGGAAAGGTCTCTGTTTTATCAGGGCGAAGCCGTCCTTCAGCAATCCCTTGACACTATAGATCATGCTGGTCTCGATCCTCTCCTCCAGGGTCATCTCAGGCAGTATACCAGGCAGGGCCGCGGCCAGCATAGACTTGCCCATACCCGGAGGCCCCGTCAGAAATACATTATGGAAACCAGCTGCCGCGATCTCCATGGCTCTCCTGGCCATAGCCTGGCCGTGGATATCCCGAAAGTCTGTATCAAGCTTTCCCGATCTCTGACCATCTTGACCATCCTCAGGAATTCCCGCAACCGGATCCCTTTTAGCACCGGTTAAAAATTCAATAACCTCCTGCAGATTGGAGAAGGCATAGACTATGGCATCCTTGATCAGAGCCGCTTCCTCCCCATTTCCTTCCGGAACGATAAATCGTCTGTGCCCCTGCAGAACCGCTTCTCTTACAATAGGTAAAATTCCTGATGAAGGGGTCATCCTCCCATCCAGAGATAGTTCTCCAAGAAAAAAATACCTTGCAGTCGCAGCCAGAGGAAGATGTCCCATAGCTGTCAGGAGAGACACGGCGATAGCCAGATCGAACCAGGTACCATACTTGCGTGTATCGCCGGGAGCCAGATTCACGGAGATCCTTCTTGCCGGAAGAAGGCAGCCGCAATTCTTCAGGGCTGTCCTGACCCGGTCCCTGGCTTCCCGGACCTCATTGGACAAGTGTCCGATCATGGTAAAAACCGGCAGTCCATCGCTTATATCTGTCTGGATCTTGACAAGCTGTCCTTCCACTCCCACAACCATGCCGCTCATAACTTCAGTAACCACAGATCTCCTCCATCGGTCTCCCATATACTTATCCGCCTGCTTTCTTAACAAAGCAGGATCGTTATCTATAAGTCTTAATCATCTGACCTTTTCATTCTTCTGTTACTGTTCTGGTTTTACCATTAATGTTAATATATGTCAACCTATATTTGTTATTATTTCCTTATATAGTTAATATATCTATTTTTTAGCATTATTAGCAATAACTATATACGCTCCTTTTCCCTTTCTTTTATATTACGAAAGCCTCCCGCACCAAAACTCCAAAATGCATCAGATATATACAGGTCTGTTTGCCGAAAGTTCTTTAAGCACTCTCTGATATAAAAAACCCTCCCGTTTTTCTCCCGGGAGGGCATTCATAATCATCTGTTTATTGAATCGAAACATTTATTAATACTAATTGTTCATCTCTTCGCTGGCATCAAGCATTTTCTTGAGTTCGCTCATGAATGTTCCTACATCCTTGAACTCCCGGTAAACCGAAGCAAAACGGACGTATGCTACCTGTTCCAGAGTCTTAAGATGGTCCATGACGATTTCTCCGATGACATCACTTTCGATCTCCTTGTACTCCATATTGTAGAGTTCATTTTCGATCTGGTTGACGGTTTCCTCGATCTTCTGAATGGAGACCGGTCTTTTATGACAGGCTCTCATGATGCCGGAGAGGATCTTCTGCCGGTCATAGGGCTCCCTGGTCCGGTCTTTTTTAATAACCGTCAGGGGGACGACTTCTACCCTCTCATAGGTGGTGAAACGCTTGCCGCATTCATCACAGAGTCTTCTGCGGCGTATGGAAGCATTATCATCTGCCGGTCTCGAATCGATGACCCTGGTATTATCAAGTCCGCAAAATGGACACTTCATAACATCTGCTCCTTCCTTACGGGGCACTCATTTTATTAACTAAGCCTTGATGATAATCTTTGAAGGACATTTGGCAGCGCATGCGCCGCAGCCGGTACACTTACTGTAGTCGATTCTGGCTATGTTGTTTTCTACGGTTATGGCATCAAATTTGCACTGGCGCTGGCACATCTTACAGCCGATGCAGCCGGTGCTGCACACTTCCTTGACCGGCTTGCCAAAGTCTTTTGAGCTGCACTGTACCTTGTAAGCCTGATGGTAGGGAACCAGTTCGATCAGGGATTTGGGACAGGTGGAGACGCATTTGCCGCAGGCAACACATTTCTCCTCGTCCACCCTGGCAACACCGTTTACTACTTGGATGGCACCGAAGTCACAGACTTTTACACAGCTGCCAAATCCCATGCAGCCATAGCTGCAGGCCTTAGGACCGCCGCCGGGGACGCTCATGGCCGATACACAGTCTTCGTTGCCGCTGTAGATATTTTTATTCTTTGCTTTTTCACAGCTGCCTGCGCACTTGACGAAGGCTACCATTTTTTCTGACTCGTCAGCTTCCACCCCCATGATGGCGCTGATCTGCTCTGCTACGGGAGCTCCTCCTACGGGGCAGGCATTGACCGGAGCCTCTCCTGCCGCTATGGCCTTAGCCAGGGCGTCGCAGCCTGCAAAGCCGCAGCCTCCGCAATTGTTGCCGGGCAGGCAGTCCCGTACCGCAATCTCTTTTTCATCAACCGGCACCTTGAATTTCTCCGAGGCGATACCCAGAAGGACGGATATTACCAATCCGGTTCCTCCAACCACCGCGGCTGCCAGTATAATACCACTTGCACTCATACCCTATTCCTCCTTTTAAATGATTCCCGAGAAGCCAAAGAAGGCGATTGACAT
>CAMOVS010000233.1 GCA_946627575.1 uncultured Lachnospiraceae bacterium | reverse complement strand
TGGTCAGTTGATTGCCAGACAGCTGGGCAGCCCCAAGGCCATTGACCGTATGGCGGCTTATCTGCGCTCTGCAGAGCCAAGAAGCATAGAAGAAATAGCAGATGAGATGCTGGCGATCCAAAGTGAGATTGAGATCTGGAGAGAGAAAAAAGCCAGCGAGGAGGCTAATGCCAGGTACAATGATATATTGAATCATGGTTTGGAATAAGACAGCTGGATCTGATAGGAACTATGCCGTACTAAGATATCAATTGTGATGGCGAATTATTAGAGATATGATAGAACTAGATTTCATTATGTGTAAAGTGAATTAGAAGAATATATGAGGAATACCATGGATTTTAAAAAGGAACTGGATAAGAAAGTATCAGAAGCAGAACAGATTATCAGAAGCTATCTCCCAAAGGAAGAGGGCCTGCAGACCACGATCATGGAGGCGATGAACTACAGTGTTCTGGCCGGCGGCAAACGGCTCCGCCCCATCCTTATGCTTGAGACCTACCGTCTCTTTGGAGGAAAGGATAAGGTGATTGAGCCTTTTATGGCAGCTATAGAGATGATTCATACATACTCACTGGTCCATGATGACCTTCCGGCTATGGACAATGATCTCTACCGCAGGGGGAAGAAGACGACCCATGCGGTCTACGGGGAGGCCATGGGTATTCTGGCCGGGGACGCCCTGCTTAATTATGCTTTCGAGACTGCTTTGACCGCTCTCAATATGAGCCCGTCGCCCCAGGTGGCGGAAGCCCTGCAGATTCTGGCTAAAAAAGCCGGAATCTATGGTATGATTGGCGGCCAGGTGGTGGATATCGAGTCGGAGAGAGCCGGTTCAGGTGAAAAGACCGATGATAAAGAGAATCTGGATACTATCCTTTTTATCCATGAGCACAAGACGGCGGCTATGATCGAAAGCGCCATGGGGATCGGCGCAGTTCTGGCCGGGGCATCGGAGCTAGAAAAAGAAAAAATCGAGCAGATTGCTTCGGATATCGGTCTGGCTTTCCAGATCCGGGATGACATTCTAGATGTAACCAGCACCACGGAGGAGCTGGGCAAGCCCGTCGGCAGCGATGAACGCAACCAGAAAGCCACTTACGTTTCTCTCAAAGGACTGGATGAAGCCAGGGAGGATGTGGAGAAGATTTCGGAAAGGGCGCTGGGTATACTGGCGTCGTTGGATGTCAGCAATCCTTTCCTGACACAGCTGATCACTGCGCTGATCAACAGAAAGAAGTAAACAAGGAGTCATTTGTAATAAAAGATAGCAGAAGTTAAGCATATTATATGTAATAAATCAGAAAAAGCAGACACTAGACAGTGCCTGCTTTTCCTGGTTTAAGCTTCTGTCGCGCAGGGCCCCCTGTTTCTGCTAAAGCGGTAGATGAAGAAAAATACAGCATAGACATACAGTACAGAAACAAGGATGTTGATCCGCATATTGGTTCTGAACAGGAACATGAGAATCAGAAAAGCTGACGATATTAGAACCACCGGGACCATAATCCTGCGGCATATCCTGAACTCTTTTCTGGCATAGAGCTGGAGCAGGAAAAGACAGATAAAGTAGAGCAGGAAAGAGACGACCAGCATGATAGTCTTCGGTAAAAGATCCACAGCTTCGTTGCGCATGAATTCCAGGGAAGTGGTGATGGTATTCATCCCGAAGATCAGGAAAATGTGGATCAGCATGTACTGGAGTCCGGTGCTCTTTTTATTTCGATCGATGATCCGGTTGTAGAGGATCTCATAGCTGAGGAAGAGACCGGCAACGATCAGGAAGCTCATGATGGAAAAGTAAAGAGAGCTTCTTGAGATCTTTCCTTCAAAATAGGGAGCGATGGCAATGATCATTTCCCCAAAGGTAAAAACTACATAGAGCATGGCTCTTTCGGTCAGATGAGGAAAATCAACCAGGCAGGCTTTGGATTCGTCCGAAGACAGGCTGGTGAAATAGATTCCAAATATTACCGGAACCCCGGCAAAGAATATCCCGGTCATAAAGTAGAGAGGGATGCAGACCAGGACGAGTGCCGATTCTGCAAAAAGCACAAGAGACATACGCAAACAGGTCCTGTGTTCACCGGTATCTGACCTGTGATTTCTTCCTTCGATCACATACTGTATCCCGATATTTATAAGGATCAATGCCCAGGCTATATAATACCGGTACTGGAAGCTGTCCCAGTGAATCCGCGTCCCGTCACCGATATAGTATAGCAGATACATGTTAAGAAACAATGCCAGATGGTCGCGGATCCCGTTGCGTCCAAACATATTAATGTAATAGGTGGAGAAGGTCCAGATCTGGATCACAGCCAGGCTGCATAGAATATAAGCCAGGAAGCTGGTAGAATTGACGAAACCGCCTTCCAGATTGTGGAGAAGGGAATTGTTCCTTCCTATAATGTAGACAAAGATCAGATCATAGATCAGTTCAAGATATTCAACGATTTTTTCATCTTTTTCTAACATAAGACACCTTTCTTTCCTTCCGGTTCAGGACAATCTCCCTATTGCATAAAAGAAATTTGCCGCGCGAGAGACCTCTTTTTATGCTATGATGATATCATAAGCAGCAGGATATGAACAGAACGGACTTAAGACCATAGATTTATCAGGTGGGAGAAAGATTTCACTTCTATCAGTAGGGGGCCAATCTCCCATCTGATAAAGGCTCCGCGAGTCTTAAAAGAGGAAAAAACTATGACCAGATCCAAGACACAATCTTTAAGCGGAACTACGGATCCAGCTCCTTCACAAAGGGAGCTGGACAATCGGGAACTTGCCCTTCTTGCCGCCAGCGAGGGAATCGTTCTCCTTAAAAATGAAGGAGACCTACTGCCTCTTTCCACCAGCCGGCCTCTGGCTCTTTACGGGGCAGGAGCGGCCTGTACTATCAAGGGAGGGACCGGATCCGGCGATGTGAATTGCCGGGAGACAGTGTCCATTTATCAGGGCATGCAGGAAGAAGGTTTTACCATCGTAAGCGGACAATGGCTGGAGTCTTTTGAGAAAGACTACGAGGACAGCCGTCTTTCCTGGAGAAGGGAGATACTGGAAGAGACCGGGCAGAAAGGGATGGAGCATTTCTTTGATATTTACTCTGCCCACAATTATCAGATGCCTTTCGGAGCTCCTATCCTGGAGGAAGACCTGGACCAGGTAGACACGGCTGTTTATGTGATCAGCAGGACAGCGGGGGAGGCTTCGGACCGCAAGGCGGACCGGGGAGATTATTATCTGAGTCCAAAAGAACTTGAGGACCTGCAGGTCCTCTGCGAGCATTGCGAACATCTTGTTTTGATTATCAACGCTGGTGG
>CAMOVS010000232.1 GCA_946627575.1 uncultured Lachnospiraceae bacterium | reverse complement strand
GCTTCTTTCCCTTTGAGAACCACCCTGTATAAATCTTTAGGGAATCCCCAGGCAGGCTGTCCCATCATGCCGGAGAAGAAAGTGATGACAGAATCCGGGAATGCCAGACCTTCGCCCTTCTCTACGATATTTTCCGGAGTAAGGTTATTTTGTGTCATGAAGATCGCCATGTCACCAACCATCTTGGAGGAGGGTGTTACTTTGATGATATCCCCCAGCATGTCATTGACTTTCCGGTAGTTTTCCTTTACTTCTGTAAATCGTCCGCCCAGACCCAGGCTTTCCACCTGTGGTTTCAGGTTGGTGTACTGTCCGCCGGGGATCTCGTAGCGATAGATATCGGTTGCCGGGCTCTTAATGCCGGCTTCGAAGGAGCTGTATCTCTTGCGGACATCTTCCCAGTAATCGGTCAGATATTGAAGCTGGCCAAGATCCAGACCTGTATCACGCTCGGTCCCCTGCAGTGCGGCAACTACAGCGTTCAGGGAAGGCTGACTGGTGAGGGAGGACATGGAGGAGATGGCACAATCCACAATATCAACTCCTGCTTCGGCAGCCATGAGGTAGGCAGCAACCTGGTTGCCGGATGTATCATGGGTGTGCAGCTGGATCGGAATGCCGATCTCTTCCTTCAATGTGGCGACCAGCTTCTTGGCTGCATAGGGCTTCAGAAGTCCTGCCATATCTTTGATGGCCAGCATATGAGCGCCGCGTTTTTCAAGCTCCTTAGCCATATTCACATAATAAGCCAGTGTATATTTATCCCTTGCCGGATCACTGATATCTCCGGTGTAGCAGATGGTTGCCTCGCAGATCTTGTTCTGCTTTAACACCTCATCCATGGCCACTTCCATACCCGGAATCCAGTTCAGGGAATCAAATACTCTAAACACATCGATGCCGCTTCTGGCGGCCTCTTTGATGAATTCCCGGATCAGATTATCAGGATAGTTGGTATAGCCAACGGCGTTCGCTCCTCGGATCAGCATCTGCAGCAGCATGTTGGGGGCCTTTTCCCGGATCATATCCAGTCTTTCCCAGGGAGATTCATGAAGAAAACGGTAAGCCACATCGAAGGTAGCGCCACCCCAGCATTCCAGGGAAAATGCATCATTTAATATCTCAGAGGTACCCTCCATGCCTTTGACGATATCTCTGGTTCTGACCCGAGTTGCCAGCAGAGACTGATGAGCATCACGACAGGTGGTATCGCAGATGAGGAGTTTTTTCTGGTCTTTGACCCAGTCGGCAACCGCCTTGGGGCCTTCGGCGTCAAGCATCTGCTTCAGACCCTTCCGTGCTTTTCCGGTTACCGGAGGGAATCTTGGCGTCGCATAAAAGGCATGACCTTCTTTTTCTTTCAGAGAGATCTCTGCGATATAATTGAGCATCTTGGTTGCCCTGTCCCCGCCTTCGTTAATTTCGAAGAGGGAGGGAGTCTCATCGATGAATTTGGTATGACATCCTCCATTGCGGAAAGTTTCATTAGTCAGCACATTGGAGATGAAAGCAATGTTGGTCTTAACTCCACGGACATGAATCTCCTGAATGGCGCGAAGCGCTTTCCGGCACACCCCGTCAAAGGTTGTATCCCAGGAGGTTACTTTTACAAGGAGAGAATCGTAATAGGGAGATACTTCTGCACCGGCACCTGCTGTTGCCCCGTCAAGGCGGATTCCAAAACCGCCGGACATACGGTAGATTACCGGCTGAACATGTACTCTCCCCTCTATTATCTTCTTGCCTCATCGGAAGGATATCAAAGTGCTAATGTGGCAAAATACTTCAGAATCAATACAGGTCTGTGGCAGAGCGAGCAGAGCGACACAGCGGTCAATACCGAAGCCAACCTGGTTCTGGCCCTGAAAAACTATGGCTCCGATGTGGAATACAGCTTTGTATGGGGACAGGAGCATACCATGGCTGAAAGGAGCAAAGATCCCACCGCTAATTTCATTTCCTGGGTGGACCAGTGTGTTCGGTCCTCCGATAATACAGATAATAATTGACCATGAGAGATTCACCATGAGCTCTCTCTGACTAATATTTCCTCATAATCATGGTGCATTCTTCAACCACTGATAGCGATCATAGTGTATAATAATCTATAATTGTGAAAAAGGACTGCCTGAACCGGTTCTGAAGACATAGGCCCTGTGGCCTGAGAAGACTGTGGAATTAATATAATCCGGGAGGTGCTGTATGCCAAGAATATCCGTAAAGACTAATATATTCATTAATCGTGAGAAGAAATATCGTATGATCGTCGATTTCAAAGAGGCGATTGAGCTGATACCCTGTGAGAAAGGATCTTTTGTAATGGCAGACATTGATGATGAAGCTTTCATGCTCTTTGGAGATGAGGATGCATCTGCCCCCTGCGCTTCGATTGAGGTTGCCGTGATACAAGATGCTTTTGACAAATATGATAAGGAAATATTTGTGCAGGTACTTGCTAAGATGACGGAAGCTGTCATGAAGTATGCCCAGATCCCGGAAGACCGGATCTTTGCCTACTACCGCAATTCGCCGCTATGGACATACCGGCGGCAGGATATCATAGGGACTTTGGTTCATGTTTAGGTTCTGAAGCAGGATGCCCCGGGGCATGATGGATAGCAGGACCGTGAATCATAATTCCTATACGAAAAAAGATCCCTCTGATGAGGGAAATGACTTCGGATCAGTATGAGAGAGTCTTGAAAAAGCCTGGAGAAAGGCCCGTGGTGCCGGTCTCCGGGTTTTTTATGTCCATAAAGCGGAAGACAGGAGAAAATGAATCCATAATTTGTCATAAAAAAGAATAAACTGGTAATACCATGTGACCTTATGGTAAAGTACTTATAGTAATTAACATCCATGAAAAGAGGTAATGCAAATGAAAACAAACTACAGGAACGATCTGACCATGGATTCTTCCGGTTTCGTGCTGCTGGCGGACTATGTGCCTCATATTATTCAGGAGATCCGCTATTATTCCACTTATAATTTTATCGGAGACCGCATCGACGGTTATGAAGAGCCCTGTGCCCTGCTGACCATCGAGGCAGCCCGGGCATTGAAATCAGCCGCCAGCGAGCTGATTGTGCAGGGCTACCGGCTGAAGGTTTTTGATGCTTACCGCCCGACTTGTGCCGTAAAGCATTTTGTCCTCTGGGGTATCGAGGACCAGGATATTCGCATGAAGCCCTATTTTTACCCGGATCTGGAGAAGCAGAGCCTTTTTGCGGAAGGTTACATCGCCAAGCAGTCCAGCCACAGCCGGGGCAGCACGGTAGACCTGACCCTCCTGGATATGAAGACCGGAAAAGAAGTGGACATGGGAAGTCCTTTTGAT
>CAMOVS010000231.1 GCA_946627575.1 uncultured Lachnospiraceae bacterium | reverse complement strand
AGTACATCTCGATGTAGCCGCCGTTATCCTTGACCAGATGATAGATCTCATAAGAGATTTTCTGTGGGATGATCCACTGTTTAATGATCCTTTCCGTTCCGATCTCGGTGATGACGCTGGCATTGCCGCCCAGGAGATAACGGGTTCCTTCTATATCCTTTACCGAGTCTATGGCAGCCCGGAAGCTTCTGCCGGATGTAGGCAGGAATTCAATACCTTGCTCAATGGCTCTTCGCAGAACTTCTTTGGAGTATTCGGATACAATGGAATCGCTCCTCATCAAAGTCCCGTCCAGATCGATGGCGCAGAGTTTGTCAGGTTTAGCTTTGGCTGCCCTCTGTCCTTCCAGCCCGGCCATGTCTGCTCCTTTATTATCATCGGCAGCATCTGTCTGTTTCCCAGGCCGGACCGTCATCATGCAGATGGGATTTCCTCTTTTTACAAACTTGGCTTCATATTCTGTCATGACATTGCCCTCCACATAGCTGCTGTGATGAAGATCCCTGGTCAAGGCCTCAATCTGCCATCCGGCTTGTTTGACGGATTCTTCGGAGAAGTCAAAAAGATCCCGATTATCCGTCTTGAAAATGACTTCCCCATCAGCAGAAAGGATAGCCTCATACCGTCTCAGGAACTGCTGGGAGGTCAGCCGCCTCTTGACATGTCTTTCCTTGGGCCATGGATCAGAGAAATTAAGATAGATCCTGTCAACTTCACCCGGCCCAAAGATCTCTTCGATATGTTCGGCATCCATCCTCAGAAAATGGAGATTGTCCCTAGGATCTTCCTCAATTTTCTCCAGGGCCCGGACAAGGACGCTGGAAAACTTCTCAATACCGATATAGTGAATCTCCGGGTGAATGCGAGAGAGGTCCATGAGAAAACGGCCCTTTCCCATGCCGATCTCTATGTGGATGGGTTTGTCATCTGCAAATCGTTCCTTCCATCGGCCCCAGCTTGCTTCTGCGTCCTTGATGACGTATTCACTCTTTGCAATCTCTTCTCTGGAACCTCTGACATTTCTCAGGCGCATGGGATTCTCCTTTTCTCGTTTATTCATATTTCTTCTCAAGGCAGAGTTGGCCGGATATCCCGGAAATCATTTACCCTTGCGTTACATGATTACTTATTATAAAATATTACAAGTGTGTCTGCCGTTTCATTCAGGGCTGCATCCTTCCTTGTCAAGCTATCTCTGACAAAGATGCTCTACCTTGAATGCGATGACCATAATTATAACAGGATTATTCTCTACTTGTAAAGGAAGGTGTCTCATGAAAAGATATATTGCAGTATTCCTTGCCCTGGTTCTGACGGTAAGTGCCGCCGGAATCAGGACGATACCGGCTCTGGCATCCGCCACGGATTCTTCCGGTCAGGCAGCCTCAACTAAGGATGCAGCCGCCGCTTCTGATTCTTCAGCTAAAGATTCTGATGACTCATCCGCCGGGGAGTCTACAGAAGCTTCCGACACATCCTCCCAGGGCGCTTCCCCTATGGCTGTCTATGATAAGATGGCTTCGGAAGATAATCCCATAGGGGATAACGGAGCCTACTATAATGTCGATGGCATAACAGGTTCTCCGGACATCACGGCGGAATCAGCCGTGGTCATTGACGCCACCACAGGCTACACCCTCTATTCCAAGCAGGGGGATGAGAAGCGGTATCCTGCCAGCATCACCAAGGTTATGACCGCTCTGATTGCCATCGAGAATTGTGATATGGACGAGATTGTTCCATATACCCAGGACATTTTAAATACGGTGGAAGCCGGCAGCAGCTCCGCCGGTATCGGGGCCGGCGCTAAACTGACCATGGAGCAGTCCCTTTACGCCCTTATGCTTGTCTCCGCCAATGAAGCCGGAGCAGCCATTGCCTGTCATGTGGCCGGATCCGATGCAAAGTTCGCCAAGCTTATGACAAAGCGGGCCAAGGAGCTGGGTTGTACCGGGACTACTTTTAAGAATCCCCACGGCCTGCCCAACGAAAAGCATGTGACAACCGCCCATGACATGGCCTTGATTCTTAAGAAGGCTATGGAATATAAGGAATTCCGCACCATCGCCGGAACTCTGTCCTATACCATAAAGTCTGATACCCTGCCTGCTCCCATCGAGCTTTATAACCATGCCCGCATACTTCAGGAACAGTCGGAATACTATTACAAGTACGCGAAGGGAGCCAAAACCGGTTTTACAAGGGCTGCTCTCAACACGCTGGTTACCTGGTCCAAAAAGGATGGCACGGAGCTGATCTGCGTTATCCTTAGAGATTACGGAGCCGACCGCAGCTATATCGACAGCCGCAACCTCTATAAGTGGGGCTTTGACCAGGTGAAAACCATTCACCCGGCAAAAAATTTCGATCTGAATGCCTGGGTTAACGAGCATAAGGACAAGGTCAGCAAGGAATTGCGGCAGGGTCTGCGTACTTTAGACTACGACTTCTATAAAGAGTATCCTATCCTGGTCAAGAAAAAGTTTGATACGAAAAATGTTGTCTGCAGCTTCGAGGAAAAGATCGATAAGGAAAAGGGAGAGTTAGGTACACTTTCCATCTATGACGGTGACAAGCTGATGGGCGCCATGAAAGTGACCTACGATGCCTCTTCGGTAGAAGGCCGGTCTTTTTCTCATGCAGGAAATGACGATGAGTTAAGCGCAGCCAATGTGGATGAAGGAAAAATATCTCCCCATCTCTTTCTGATCCTCTTGGGATGTCTCTTTCTGGTCCTACTTGTTTTCTTTGTTATCATTCAGTGGCGCAGAGCCCGCAGAGCCGAACTGAGACGAAAGCAGCGAGTGCTTCAGAGAAGAGAAAACCGCATTAAAAACCGGTCTGTATAAATGGTTACTATGGATATCTTCTTTATATAAAGACAGCAAAAGACCCGGCACATGTGTGCCGGGTTTTCTTTATAAGTGATACTCTGTGACAACATCCTCTCAACGGCCACCCGAAAGGAGGGGTCTATTATTTTTTCTTGGGAATGAGCTTGTCGCATCCTCCCATATAGGGGCGGAGAACCTCAGGGATACTAACCGTTCCGTCTTCGTTCAGATTATTCTCCAGGAAAGCGATCAGCATACGGGGCGGTGCTACCACTGTATTATTAAGGGTGTGGGCAAAGTGCTTACCCTTCTCCCCTACCACGCGGATCATAAGCCGTCTGGCCTGGGCATCTCCCAGATTAGAACAGCTGCCGACTTCAAAGTACTTTTGCTGGCGGGGAGACCATGCCTCCACGTCCACGGACTTCACCTTCAGGTCTGCCAGATCTCCGGAGCAGCACTCCAGGGTTCTCACCGGAATGTCGAGAGAACGGAAAAGATCCACCGTATTCT
>CAMOVS010000230.1 GCA_946627575.1 uncultured Lachnospiraceae bacterium | reverse complement strand
TACCCTGTCCTATGAAGACAACAAAGAGATCGGCCGCGGAACGGTGATCATTACAGGCAAGGGCAATTATTCCGGCACGATCTCGAAGACCTTCCCCATCCGGGCGGCTAAAAAAAGCATCAAAGTAACCTTAAACAAAAAAACATTCACTTACAATGGCAAGGTCAGGACCCCGGAAGTTACCGTCAGGCAGGGTGATAAGATTCTGGATCCCGCATCCTACAACGTCTCTTATACCGCCGGAAGGAAGAAACCCGGAAGCTATAAGGTGACAGTCAGCCTTAAAAATGGTTATGAGGGTAAGGCCTCGGCCGGATTTAAGATCGTTCCGAGGGGCACCGATATCACCAGGCTGACCAGGAAAAGACAGGCCTTTAAGGTGAACTGGAAGAAGCAGACTCTGAAAATGCCTTCAAAGACCATCAAGGGCTACCAGGTTCAATATGCGACCAACATTAAGTTTACAACCGGTAAGGAAACCGTTACCATCAGGAACCGGAAGAAGACATCACTCAAGATCACCCAATTAAAAAAGAAAAAGAAATACTATGTCCGGATCCGGACTTACATGAAAGTGGGAGGGAAGAACTATTTTTCCTCCTGGAGCAAGGTGAAAACCGTGGTCACAAGATAGTTCTTAAAAGGGCGGAGCGGTTAGATTTTCCACAGCTATCGTAAGAATCCTTAAAAAAGAATGACGAAGCTTAGGACTTATATTGGACAGGATCTGATAGGATGACTTCAATCAATAAGATCTGATAATGGAGGCGAAAGAAAGATGACTGGAATGAAAAAGATGAACTTAGATGAACTGGAACAGGTCGTAGGAGGATCGGAGAGTATAGTATATAATCCCAACAATGGAATTGGATACGCCAACTGCAGAAAAGAGCCAAGCCTCAATGCGGAAGTTTTGCTCACCATTCCTAACGGTACCATGATCTATCCCACAGGCAAGGTAGTTAACGCGGATGGGATCAACTGGTATGAGGTCAACTTGAGCGGAGCCTTTGAAAAAGGCTGGGTTGCCAGCAGTATGATTGAACAGTAATAATATGAAGCATGGATTCTATGGGAGCCGGAAGAGTACAACCTTCTGGCTCTCATAACATTTTTATAGGAATTATTTTATAGAAATAATGAAACAAAAAGCCGCCTTCAGTTGTATACCTTATAGAAGGGTAATGAAAGCACGAAAGCCTTAGAAAGGAGGACGGAGATGATCGATAAGCCCAGGGAAAGAGCAGAAAAAGCTCTATCCGCCCATGGCAATGCGATTCTTAGGATGGCGTGGTCTTATCTGCATAATATTCATGATGCCGAGGAGATTCTTCAAGAGACCATGATTCAATTCATACGGCATGAGGGAGCGTTCGAATCCGAAAGTCATGAGAAAGCATGGCTTCTCACCGTAGCCGCCAATCTCTCCAAGAACCGCATCCGCTATAATAAGATCCGGTCGGCAGATCCGATCCGTGAGGAACTGACTGCAGAAGACAGGGAAGACCTGGCCTTTATATGGGAAGCCGTCTCCATGCTGCCTGATAAATACAGCGAGGTGATCCATCTTTATTATCAGGAAGGATATAGCACGGCCCAGACCGCTAGGATTCTGGGGATTCCCGAAGCGACAGTCCGGGTCCGCATGAACCGTGCCCGCAAACAATTGAAGGAAATACTGAAGGAGGCGTATGATTTTGAAGGATAATAAATACCAGGAGCTTATGTCTCATATTAGCATGACCCCCGAGATGGAAAAAAGAGTTATGGAAGCAGTGGAAGCAGAGATCGAAGAGGAGGAGGCCATAAGAGATGAGGGGATTATCCTCCAAAAAGATGATGAAAGCATTCCCGGAATCCCACCTGTGCCGAAAGCCCGGGAAGGAGACTACAGGAGACAGGCAAAGAAGGAAGGAGCCAAAAAGAAAAAAACAAATACAAAGACAAGCCGG
Organism: uncultured Lachnospiraceae bacterium; assembly: GCA_946627575.1. Classification (GTDB taxonomy): domain Bacteria; phylum Bacillota; class Clostridia; order Lachnospirales; family Lachnospiraceae; genus Anaerobutyricum. The sequence goes on along the minus strand of CAMOVS010000230.1, from coordinate 1,401 downwards.
AACTTCCGGGTCGGAGGTCTTGCGGCGGCAGCCTGCCTTATCCTCATCCTGGGTATCGGCACGGGAATTATGTTGGGCAGCGGCCGAAATAATGTGTCTTCATCACATTATGCTGACAATAGCAATAATGAATCCAATCAAAGCTGGAGCGGCGCCGCAGAAGCAATCAGAGATGACGATGATATGGATTATGCTGACGGTGAAGGAGCCTATGAAGAAGAATACGCAGAGGAAGAAATCAATGACGAAGACTCCGGCTATATGCCGGCCCAGGTATCAAGTGCTGAGGCGGGCGGAGGCAGCGTCAGCGCCAATTCTGCCGGCGGCAAGCAAGAAGATCAGGAAAAGAGCAAGGATAAATCAGACAGCGATTCGTCCGGCCTGACCGGGGATGAAGCCCAGAAGGATGATAAAAACCTTGCGGAAAAGCTGGTCTACACCTGTACCGTAACTCTAGAGACCGAGAATTATCGCGACAGTATTAAAGATATCCGAGAGTCCATCAAAAAATGTAATGGTTTTATAGAGAGTGAATACGAGTACGGAGATGCTTCAGGTTATGATTACAGCTCCGAAGTCTACGAGGCTAAAGACACGGAGATAAAGCATAACAAGCTGATCATCCGTATTCCCATGGATCACTATGAAAGCTTTGTCAGCGGCATGTCCGCCTTTGGCAATGTTACGGAGAAGAATCAGGATGTCGAAAATATTACCAAAAGCTATCAGGACACGGAAACCAGGATCAAGGCCTTGAAAACCCAGGAAAACCGCCTTCTTGAAATGATGAAAAAGGCGGAAACCATATCCGATATGATCACGGTGGAAGACCGGCTGACCGAAGTCCAGTCGGAGCTGGAATACTACCAGAACAACCTGAATACCATGGACAATAAAGTCAATTACGGAACGGTGGAACTCTCCATTCACCAGGTAAGCAGGTACACGGAAAGTCCGGAGATCTCCTTCGGACAAAAAGCCAAAAACCGCTTTGAAGACGGTATTAATGTTATCGCCGGATTCTTCCGAGGCCTGGCCCTTGTGATCGTATTCCTGGCACCTATTCTGCCCATTTTCCTGATTCTTGCTTTCGTTATTTTCTTAATCATCAGGAAAATGAGGAAGAAACAAAGAGGGATTTCGGAAAGCTGATCCTTTCACAAAGCTTCTTTACGATTTCAGATCACTATGGTAAGATACTATAAGGATCGTAAGATCAATACCCGGTCATGTCTTCATGACCGGGTCAACGAAAAAAACAGGGGAGAAAGATGCATTATGGACCGGGAATACAGGGAGAACAGGGTACTGGAGCTTGCTATGGAGCTTCAAGATATAGCCCAGACAGGCATATACTATGGGACAGGCAAGTTTGACCGGGACCGTTATCAGCAGATCCGG
>CAMOVS010000229.1 GCA_946627575.1 uncultured Lachnospiraceae bacterium | reverse complement strand
AATATGAGCGAATCTATGGCAGATTTTGAAAAAGAAATCGACGCGTCCTTCCGCAAGCTTAACACAGGCGATGTGGTTGAAGGCGTGATCACCGCAGTGGATGAGGATGCTGCGTACGTTGATATTAATTATCACGCACAGGGCATTGTCAGAAAAGCGGACTACAGTGACGACCCTGCATTCACCTTGCAGAGTGTCAAGGTAGGTGACAGCATCAAGGCTGCTGTTCTGTCTTTAAATGATGGCGAGGGTAATGTAGCTCTTTCCGTAAAGGAAGCCGGCAAGAGCCTGGCATGGCAGAAAGTTGCCCAGTACATGGAGGAAGGCACTGTTCTTCCGGTTCACATCAGCAGTGTTGTGAATAAGGGCGTTGTTGCATATATCGAAGGAATCCGCGGCTTTATCCCGGCTTCTCATCTGGATATCGGTTATGTGGAAGATACCAACACTTTCCTTGACAAGGATGTCGAAGTTAAGGTCATCACAGCAGACCAGGCAAAGAACCGCCTTGTCCTTTCTGTAAAGGAAGTTCTCTTCCAGCGTCGTCGTGAAGAGAGAGCAGCAAGGATTGAAGCCATCAAAGAAGGCGATATCATGACCGGTACCGTTGAGACCCTGCAGCCTTACGGCGCATTCATCGGTCTCGGCGATGGTGTTTCCGGTCTGTGTCACATCTCCCAGATCGCCCACAAGCGTATCGAGACTCCCGGTGAAGTCCTGAGCGAAGGTCAGGAAGTTAAGGTCAAGGTTCTCAAGGTTGCCGATGGTAAGATCAGCCTGAGTATCCGCCAGGCCGACGAGAAGGGCGACCGTCCTTCCAGAGACCGCGGAGATCGTGACAATCGCGGACGTGACCGTGGCGACCGCGGCGACCGTGGCTCCCGCAGAAACCAGGGCCCCACTTCCTATAAGGATGAAGGAGCTGCTACCACTGGTCTCGGCGCACTGTTAAAGGATATCAAGCTGGACTAAGTTGTTTTTAAGGTCCTGCTAACTTAAAAGAGGCTTCGCAGTTACGATCCGTCCATTCATAACAAATGGGCGGCAGAGCAGCTGCGAAGCCTCCTTTTCATTATACACTATATACTGAGTTCCCGAATGTCGGGATGCTCACTCATGAAAGCAAGAATATCACTGTGTTCAAAGGGATGATCTGTCCGAACAAAGAGAGTAATCTCCACACCCTGGTCTTCCTTCTTCACATGGGTATTCTCAATGATACAATCTTTCTCATTTAGGAACTTCTCCATATCCTTATGTAGATCTGCCCTGTCCGGCATGCGGATCAGGACATCATATTCGTACTGAGGGTTGCTTCCTGCGGGATGCTTGTGCAAGGTAAACTGGATAACCAGCATAATCAATGTTGCAGATATACCGACAATATAAAGGCCGGATCCTATTGCCAGCCCAACGGCGGCCGTCCCCCAGATGCCGGCCGCTGTAGTCAGTCCTTTTACACCTGATTTTCCCTGCTTGAATATTATGCCGGCTCCCAAAAAAGATATTCCACTGACCACCTGAGCGGCTATACGGGCATTGTCTGTCTTGTTCAGGCTAAGCTCCGCAACGTCAATAAAAGCATATTTGGACAGTATCATAAAAAGCGCAGCCGATAAAGCAACGATGCAATGAGTACGAATCCCGGCTTCTTTCAAGCGGCGGGATCTCTCAAAACCAATCAGACTTCCCGCGGCTGCCGCCACCAGCAGACGGATAACGAACTCCAGATTATCATATAGATCCAGAATCAATTCCGGCTGAAATTCTGTCAATCCTCCCAACATGACATATGACCTCCCGTCAGACATCAGAGTTTCCTCTAAATCAATTGATCTCAGATAACGAATTCTGATGTATATTCTCAACTTCTTATAGTATTAATGATATCTATGAAGAATGAAAATGTCAATGCTCTCCTGTTGCCGTCCAATCTGACTTGGAGTATATTGATAGCAGGAAGTTATGATCAGAGTTTTTTCTCAAGTTGGCAAACAGATAAAAAGCAGAGGTATACAGCATGCCAAAAAAAGCACGAATCACTACCCGTGACATTGCAAGAGAATGCGGGCTGTCCCAATCAACGGTTTCTATGGTTCTAAGCGGCAGAGAAGATATTCATTTTCGTGAAGAGACTGTAAAAAAAATCCTAAAAACCGCTGACAAGATGGGCTATGTCTACAAAAAACGTCCGAAAAAACCAGAAAACCCCATACAGAAGACCGTCCTGATCATGTGTCCTTCGCTTTCAACAGAGTACTATACGACCCTGGTCCGAACCATAACCAAGAGCGCCAAGAATAAAGGGCTCCATACGATGACAACCTACACCATGCGGGACCGGAGCACAGAAGAGGCCTTTCTTAACACAGCCCTTTCCTCAGGCTTCTACGGGATCATCTATACCTATGCGCCCCAGGCTGTTGATCGAATTAACCAGCTTCACAAGAAGATTCCCTTTGTCTTAATCAATGATTACAACGAAAAACTCCGAGTTCCCCTGATTGAATTAGACAGCAAGCGGTCCGGCAGCATGATCGGCGACCATCTGCTCTCTCTCGGGCACCGGCATATTGCCTACATGACCACGCCTCTGGATCCTCTGGAACTTCCCCGAATCCGGCGTCTGGACGGGATGAAGGAATCTTTCATCCGGGCAGGACTAAACCCGGATCATGTAGAAACCGTAGCTCTCACCCAGGAACAATGGGATTATTATCTCATGGGCAACCGTTACTACGACGCCGGCTACCAATTAACCATGCAATACATGAAATCAGCCGGACACCAGGCCACTGCATTTGTAGGGAACAACGACCAGATCTCCTTCGGCATCATAGATGCACTTCGGAAAATGGGCTTCTCCATACCGGAAGATTACTCTGTCTGCGGCTTTGATAACACCCTGGCATCTTCCTTCGAAGGGATCTCCCTGACCACCATAGACCACTCCATCGAAGAAAAAGGAGCATCCGCCATCAAAATGCTGATGGACGTCCACGCCTCCTCCACTTCAGATAATGAAAACCGCAAAACAGCCCTCATGCGTCTGGAATACGATCCGGTGCTCCTGGTTCGGGGCTCCACAGGTCCGGTCCGAAAGGACTGAACAAGGTAGGAGCTTCGTTTGGGGCACATGGAAATTATGAGTTCAGGCCTACCGTATTAACCGGAACGGCTTAACGATGGTAGGCCTGAAACAAGAAAGCCTGAATCCAGGCCTACCATATCAATCGGAACAACTTAACGGAGGTAGGCCTGAGATCAAAAAAACTGAATCCAGGCCTACCGTATCAACCGGAACAACTTAACGGAGGTAGGCCTGAGATCAAAAAAACTGAATCCAGGCCTAC
>CAMOVS010000228.1 GCA_946627575.1 uncultured Lachnospiraceae bacterium | reverse complement strand
GCCGTCATCCAGTACCAGAACGGACTGGCCAACTCGGTCAACGCCATCCGGACGGCCAGCCCTGATGTGGATAACTCCGTCCAGATCTCCCTGATGAGAGACATCTCCGTCAACCTCAAGGCTACCTACCAGGCCCTGGGCAACCTGGAAAAGGTCACTGCCCAGGCAGAAGCCATGACCGAAGGAGAAGACCAGGCCCGTTTCTATCATGACGTAGTATGTGAAGCCATGATGGCCCTTCGGGAACCTGCTGACCGGCTGGAGATGCTGGTCGCCAAATCCGCCTGGCCTTTCCCAAGCTACGGGGATATGATCTTTGAAGTGTAGAAAGGGAATGGTAGAAAGATCATGAGAGAAAGACCTGCTTTTATGGGCAGGTCTTTTCATATATAATTTGCTTGTTATATAAAGTTTTGGTAGAATAGAATATGACTATCGTCAAAGGGATAATAAAACGGAGGATTCGAATGAGGATGACAAGGAATCATTTCCTTACCAGCTTTATCATAGTATCGTTTGTGTTGATGATATGGTTTGCCGCAGCTTATACAGTGTCTGCCAATACCGGCAGCAAGAGACAGATGTCATCTGCTAACAACGCACAGGCTGCTTCGATCACCCTCACCGGTCCCCGGGATGGCGCCTCGGTCAGCATCAGCAACCGGAAGATCCAGGGCTGGTGGGATCATTATAAGAGAAGTAAAGCCAGGAAGAGTGCCAACAAGAAAGAGAAAACAAGGCCGGATCCTCTTACCTTATCATGGAAGGCGGCAAAAGGAACCGCTTCTTCCTATACCGTGGTCATCAGCAGATCCGCAGACCTTAGCAGGCCTATTATCGTCAAAACGAAAAAAACCTCTCTGAATGTCTGGAGACTTGAGAGGAACAGAACCTATTACTGGCAGGTAAAAGGCAGGGCGGCAAACAAGACCATTCAATCAGCCATCCATCATTTTTACACAAAGGACTGCGCAAGGGTTCTGAAGGTGGGCGGCGTAAAGAACATAAGGGATCTGGGCGGTTACAAGACCGCGGACGGCCGCAGAATCCGGCAGGGCATGGTCTACCGGTCCGCCAGGCTGGATTATACGACAAAAAAAGGGAAGAAGATCCTTAAGAAATCCCTGAAGATAAAGACCGATCTGGATCTCCGCAAAAAGGGGGAAGGAGGAGCAGGAAAGAAGTCTCCTGTTCTGAAAAGATATATCCACATTCACGGTCTTAGCTACAGCAAACTCTGGAAAAGAAAATACAAAAAGGTGATGGTTAGGGAGATGAGAGTCTTTACCAAACCGTCCAATTATCCCATCATTTTTCACTGCTCCTACGGGCGAGACCGGACAGGAGCCCTGGCCTTTATGCTCAACGGCCTTCTAGGCGCATCCAAAAGGGATCTCTACAAGGACTATGAGCTCACTTTCTTTTCCGGCTGCAGCGGCAGTAAGAGCGCAGCAAAAAGGAAAATGAAGCGCTTTGATAAGATGTATAAGCATATGAGCCGCTATAAGGACAGCAGCAAACCCCTTTCCTACAATATCGAAGCCTATCTGCTGGACAGGGGGATGAAGCAAAGTGAAATCGATGCAATTAAAAAGATCATGCTGGAATAGGAAACCATAGACTAATATAGCAGTTGTCATATCAACAGGAAGGTGAAATATGGGCAGCAGACTGATCAAAATTACTTTACCCTTATTATTGCTGATGACTTTAATACCTATGAAAGAGGTTCGGGCTTCCGGGAATGTGAATGCCAGGTATGTGAATGGCACGGTTCCTGAGATGTATTACTGTACATCCGTGAAAACGGATAACAAGGATCCTTATGATATTCTGTCCGATGCCACCCTCGACAAACTGGGAAAAGGCTATCGGGTGCTTGAGGGCGGCGGCACGGATGGCCAATACGCCTATTTCTGCATATGGAATAAAAGCAAAAACCAGTGCAAGGTAGTTAAAGTCAGTCTCGAGCCAGGGAAAGCTCCCAGATGTCTGGCGGTTTCTGATGTTCTTCTTATCGACCATGGGAATGATATTGCCTACGATTCAAAAAATGACAGACTGGTTGTAGTACACTGTCTGTATTCCAATGGTTATGGAAACAAAGAAATTTCTTTCTTAGATAGAGAAACACTTCAAATCATTAATAAAACCGATGATGTCCTTTTGCCGGATGATGTACAGACTGACATCCGACAAAATATGAACAAGAACAACCCATCCTTATATAGCGGCATGACCCAGAAAGAGATTCCGATAGGATTTGACGGCATCGCCTACAATGAGAATAAGGATCAATATGCACTTCTTCTCAAAGATACATCGTATTTCGTGATTATAGACAGTGATTTCCATTTTGTAAAACTTATCAAGACAGATGTAAGAGAAGATTATATCAATCAGGGAATCGACAGTGCCAATAATTATCTGGTGATCAGCCAGAGCCGTAAGAACACCGACAACGGGAATGTTCTGTCCATATACAATTGGGATGATGGTTCCTATGTAAGAACCGTAAAACTATTGGGCATGTATGATAATTATGAAATAGAAAATATATTTCATATAGGCAATGTCATGTATGCTTCCTGCTATTACAACAGCAAGCAAACTTCCCAAAGTCAATATCAGTACGGCTACCTCTACACCTTCGGCTATGATCCCATAGTATATGACATCAGCCTGTCAAAATCATCCTTTAAGATACACCCTTACCAGAAAGTAAGTCTTAAGAATTATGTGAGTATTGATGCCGGAAATGGGGCTGATCAATCTCTGGCCTTCAGCTCGAGCAATTCTGCTGTCGCAAAGGTAAGTTCAGAAGGTATCGTGACAGCCGTCAAGGCAGGAACCGCTGTGATTACCATCCGTCCCAACAATGGAAACGGCGCTGCCAAATGTACGATTACCGTCTGGAAGGATACCCCTAAGACACCCTCTGGTCTTAAGCTCAAGAAAAACAACAAAAAAAGAAAGCTGAAGGTCAGCTGGAAGAAGGTTGGGAATCCTACAGGCTATCGGGTCTGGATCAGCCTGGACAAAAAGTTCCGGAAGGCTAAGAAATATAAGACAAAGGTCTATATGATCAAAAACAGCAAGACCCTGTCACTGACACTTAAGAAGCTGAAGAAGAATAAGAAGTATTATGTGAAAGTCCAGTCCTACATAAAGTATGGAAATGATGTTTATTACTCAAAATGCAGTAAAATCAAGAAAGTATATATGAAGTAAAAGAATACCATTCCTTACTTATAGATCTTATTGTCATATTCATGTTACGATGTCTATGGCAAATTCAATAAACAAAATAGAAGAGGGTCAGTATGAGTGTTCAATTAATAATGAGAGAAGTATCTGTAAAAACCCGTAAGATTATGTTAGATCTGGAAG
>CAMOVS010000227.1 GCA_946627575.1 uncultured Lachnospiraceae bacterium | reverse complement strand
ATAGTTGGATTTGCTATAATCCCTAATAAGAATAAAGATAATCAGCGCAATCCATATAAATGAAGGCTTATTTCCTGAAAGGAGCATGAAGAGCTATGACAATTGATGATCTTAGAGAATATGGCGCTAATGTTGATGAAGGTTTGGGAAGATGCTTTGGTAATGCAGAATTCTATCTGAAACTGGTGAATATGATCCGGGACGATCAGGGATTTGATAAATTACGGGCGGCGCTTGAACAGAAGGATTATAAGACAGCTTTTGATGCTGCTCATACCTTAAAAGGGGTTCTGGGCAACCTGTCCCTGTCGCCCATGTATGATCCGGTGAGCGAGATCACGGAACTTCTTCGGAAAGAAACCGATATGGATTATTCGGATCTTATGGCAGCCATTATGGACGCCAGAGACCGATTCATGGCTTTATAAATCAAAAAATCATTCCTATGACCGGATATGGATCGCATATGTTTGATCTATAAATCCATTGACAAAGAAAATGGTGGATAGTATATTTGAATTTGACGGTTTATGATATAGGAGGAAGTTGTGATGTTAGATAAATTAAGAGAGATTGTGGCCGAGCAGCTGAGTGTGGAAGAAGACGAGATTAATATGGAGACTTCCTTCCGTGATGATCTTGGTGCAGATTCCCTGGATCTCTACGAATTGGCGGAGATGCTGAAGGATGAATACGGTGTTGAGATTCCCGAGGAAGAAGTAGGTAATCTTCTTACTGTTGGTGATGTAATCCGCTTCCTTGCAGACCACGGTATCGAATAAATATAGTGGGTGTTCATCTGGATCGGACATCCGACAACATTAGTCAGATAATAACTCATGTTATTAGAGGAGAGATCGAATGGCAACAGATATTGGTATTGACCTGGGTACTGCGAGTATCCTGGTATATGTAAAAGGAAAGGGTGTCGTACTCAAGGAACCCTCGGTGGTGGCTTTTGATGTGGACACTCGTAAGATCAAGGCGATCGGTGAGGAAGCCCGGCTGATGATCGGCCGGACTCCCGGCAATATCGTAGCGGTCAGACCCCTCAGGCAGGGTGTTATCAGCGACTATTCCGTCACTGAAAAGATGCTCAAGTATTTTGTACATAAGTCTGTCGGGAAGAGCCTGTTTGGCAGAAAGCCCAGAATCTCCGTATGTGTTCCCAGCGGTGTGACTGAGGTAGAGAAGAAAGCTGTTGAGGATGCCACCTATGCAGCGGGTGCCAGGGATGTTAAGATCATCGAGGAGCCGGTTGCGGCTGCCATCGGTGCAGGTATAGACATTGCAAGACCCTGCGGTAATATGATTGTTGATATCGGCGGCGGTACTTCGGATATCGCTGTTATTTCTCTGGGAGGTACCGTAGTAAGTACTTCCATTAAGGTGGCCGGAGATGACTTTGACGAGGCTATTGTCCGCTATATGCGTAAGAAGCATAACCTGCTGATCGGCGACCGGACGGCTGAGGATATCAAGATTCAGGTCGGAAGCGCTTATCCGAGAGCGGAAGAGGCTTCTATCGAGGTGCGGGGACGTAATCTGGTTACAGGACTTCCTAAGACGGTTACCGTTACTTCCGAGGAGACCCGGGAGGCGCTCAGAGAGGCGACAGCCCAGATTGTGGAGGCGGTTCACAGTGTGCTTGAGCGGACTCCGCCGGAGCTGGCAGCGGATATTTCTGACCGCGGTATTGTTCTGACCGGTGGTGGAAGCATGCTGCAGGGATTAGAGCAGCTGATTGAGGATAAGACCGGTATTACTACTATGACGGCGGATGACCCGCTGACAGCGGTTGCCATCGGAACCGGTCAGTTTATCGAATACATCGGCAGGTAGTTCTGACAGTCAATTATTCTCATAGTCATAAGAAGGTGCGTATGGCTCATTTGGAGGGATATGTAAGCCATATCCGGTTTCACAACGAAGAAAATGGATATACGGTACTTGAGATAGAAACGACCCACGGGGATGAGATCCTCGTGGGAAATTTTCGTTTTAGCATTGATGAGGGCGAGTATCTTAGCGTGGAGGCGGATTTTACCGATCATCCGGTTCACGGTCCCCAGTATAATGTACAATCCTATGAAGTCAGAGGGCCGGAAGGGCGGGAAGCTATGGAAAGGTACCTGTCCTCCGGGGCCATCAAAGGGATCGGGGCAGCCCTGGCCAAACGGATTATTAAGAAATTCCGTGAGAATACCTTTGAGATCATGGAGAAAGAGCCGGAGCGGCTGGCGGAGATTAAGGGGATTTCATTAAAAAAGGCTATGGATATCGCCGTCCAGTTCCAGGAGAAGCAGGAGATGCGCCAGGCTATGATGTTCCTTTCGGATTATGGCATAGCCAATCATTTTGCGGTAAAGATCTATGAGGAATACGGCGAGGATATGTACGAGGTTCTTCGGGCCAACCCCTATAAGCTGGCCGAGGATATCCACGGCATCGGTTTCAAGCAGGCGGATGCTATCGCAGCCAGGGCCGGGATTGCCGAGGATTCTGCTTTTCGGATCTGTGCCGGCATACTCTACACCCTTCAGCAGGCATCGGCAGCAGGCCATGTTTACCTTCCCGGGAAGGTTCTCTGTTCCAATGCCGGTCAGCTCCTGGGCGTAGCCCCCGATTATGTGGAAGACCATTTGCTTGAACTGGTTATCGATAAGAAAATAATGATCCGTGAGTATGAAGGTGAAGACCAGAGGGTGTACCTGAGCGCCTATTACTATCTGGAACACAATGTAGCCATTATGCTTCATGATTGTGACCTCAATTTCCCTCTTAAAGAAAAGGAATGGGAGGCCAAGCTTGCCTGGCTCCAGGAGCAGGCGGATATAGAGATCGACGAGACCCAGAGTGATGCGGTTCGAAGAGCTCATGAAAGGGGAGTTTTGATTGTGACCGGTGGTCCGGGAACAGGAAAAACCACTACCATCAATCTGATGATCCAGTGCTTTGTCCAGGAAGACCTGGAGATTCTTCTGGCAGCCCCCACCGGGCGGGCGGCTAAACGGATGACAGAAGCCACAGGCTATGAGGCTAAGACCATTCACCGGCTTCTGGAGATCAGCGGCGGGATTGAAGATGACCGGAGACTTCACTTTGAGAGAAATGAGACCAATCCCCTGGAGGCTGATGTGATTATCATTGATGAGATGTCCATGGTGGATATCTCTCTTATGCATTCTCTGCTTAAGGCGGTATTACCCGGAACCCGGCTGATTCTGGTGGGGGATGAGAACCAGCTCCCAAGCGTAGGTCCCGGACAGGTACTGCGGGATATGATCCGGTCTGATGTCTTCGAGGTAGTCAAGCTTAATCGAATATATCGGCAGGCTCAGACCAGCCACATTATACTTAACGCTCACAAGATCAATCAGGGAGAGAGGAT
>CAMOVS010000226.1 GCA_946627575.1 uncultured Lachnospiraceae bacterium | reverse complement strand
CGGCGCAAAGCCAAAGCGGCCGGGTATGATTTGGATCATATTAAAGGGTGAATCTGGTAAATAGTATTTAATTATAAAGCTGTTCTTATGGCGATAGGAAGATATTTGATATATGGATTCCGGAGGAAAAGAAAGGCATATGAAGATCGTTACATTAGCAGGAGGGGATGAGGTCCATCGTTTCGACAGGAGTATTCTGCTATCCTTCTCCGGGAAGAGAAAGGTGCTGAGCACGGCTCCTTATAACGGAGGGTACAGAACAGACCTGACGGGAGTTCTCAACCATGACGGTAATTACGGCAGGGGCTGTCAGGTTGATATGAAGGCAGACACTTACAGTGAACATATGCGCATCACACTTCATGAGATCGGACTTCCTGAGGAGACCACGGCAGGTTTGGAAACAGCGGCACAGATGGAGAATGCTTCTATTATTACGGAAGTTTTCAGAGATCTGTCTGTTACGGCGATCACTACAGCTGGTATTGAAGCCAGTGGCGGAAGGGTCGGAGATCCAGCCGTCTGGTATGAAGAGCCGCTCACGGACGATTCGAATTCCTTTTCCTTAAAACCCGGTACTATTAATACGATTTTGCACATTAATACTGATTTGTCTGAAGGGGCTATGGCCAGGGCTTTGGTGACTGCTACGGAAGCCAAGAGTGCCGCTCTTCAGGAGCTCTTAGCTCCCAGTGTGAATTCCTGCGGCATTGCAACCGGGTCGGGGACGGATGGAACGATCCTCATTGCTAATGCTGAGTCGGAATTGATTCTTACGGATGCGGGTAAGTTCAGCAAGTTAGGAGAGCTGATAGGGAGAGTGGTTAAGGAATCTGTTAAAGAGGCCCTGTTCCTGCAGAATGGTATGGGCTTCAAGAGTCAGCATAGTATTATTAAGAGATTGAGCAGATTCGGCATAAGTGAGGCAGGGTTATATCAAAGGCTGGTTACAGAATATGGAGACAATATGATTCCCAGACATATTTTTTCAGACCGGCTATATAAGCTTGAATCTTCAGGGAATATGGTCGGCCTTGTATCCTGCATAGCTCATCTGCTGGACCAATACCTATGGGGCCTTCTGAGTGAAGAAGAAACGGCTGAAACGATCAATGCAATTCTTTCCCTGGCCGGGTACGGAGAAAAGATTATAACTATCAGGCAGGAGAGGACTGATGTCCGAATAGAATGGAAAGAAGATCCTTTTGTTCGTAGTCTGCTGGAGAATGTAGAAAGGATGCTTATAGAGACATGTCTGGCTGTCGACTGATGGTCCGGACTTGCAATTATGTCTTATAAAGGGTACAATATATTTACTCATTGTTTCATAATCCATCAACATGTGGAACACTTAGTTATGTAATGGATTATGTTTGTTTTAATTTATGTCTGAATGATATGGAGGATTACATTTATGAAGATCATTATGCTTGGAGCACCGGGTGCAGGAAAAGGAACACAGGCCAAGATGCTTGCTGAAAAATACGGGATCCCGCATATCTCTACAGGAGACATCTTCCGTGCCAATATTAAAAATAACACCGAGCTTGGTAAGAAGGCTAAAGGTTATATGGATGCCGGACAGCTGGTTCCGGATGAGCTGGTTGTTGATCTGGTAGTTGACCGGATCAAGGCTGAAGATTGCTTGAAGGGATTTATCCTGGACGGGTTCCCCAGAACCATTCCTCAGGCCGAAGCTTTGGATTATGCCCTGAATAATCAGAACGAAAAGATCGATTATGCCATTAATGTGGATGTGCCGGATGAGAACATTATTACCAGGATGTCCGGAAGAAGAGCTTGCGTAGGCTGTGGGGCAACCTATCACATCGTATATAATCCCACCAAGGTGGAAGGTATCTGTGACGCTTGTGGACAGAATCTGATCTTAAGAGAGGATGACAAGCCGGAGACCGTAAAGAAGAGATTGGAAGTTTATCATGAGCAGACCCAGCCGCTGATTGACCATTATGAGGCAAAAGGCGTCCTTCTCACGGTAGATGGTACCCAGGATATTAACGATGTATTTGCCGCTATCACCAAGGTGCTTGGATAGATTTGCACTGGTTTTCGGACAGATAGAGAAGTTTAAAGGTAGAGGTGAATCCTTGTAATTGATTCACTCATAACTGATTCAATAAAATAGGGACATTTATTCATCGCCAGGCCGGTCGGTACATGCCTCCGGCTGTGGCGATGTTTTTGCACCAGACAGGGAATGATGCCCGTTTGGCTTAAGCTAAGATTTTTACAAAAAAATTAATTTTTTTTTCTTGTAACAAGGAGAATTTATGGTAGAATATAAAACAGGCTATTTTGCCGTGTCTCTCTGTGGTCATGATAAGGGCAGTCTTTATATGATCATTAGTACAGATGGAGATAAGGTTGGATTGTGTGATGGAGTGAGGCGTCTCTGCAGCAATCCCAAGTATAAAAAGAAGAAACATATTCAGATGATACGGTCTGAACAGACAGCGGCAGAGTATGACAAGCTGTCAGGACAGGCTGGCAAGGATCACTGGATTCAGGAGAAAATCCGGGATTACCACAGGCAAAGAGAGGAAAAACGGAGGTAAAGTATGTCGAAATCAGATGTAATCGAAGTAGAAGGAAGAGTTGTGGAGAAGCTCCCCAATGCCATGTTTAAGGTGGAACTGGAGAATGGTCATCAGGTATTAGGCCATATCAGCGGAAAGCTACGCATGAACTATATCAAAATATTACCCGGCGATAAAGTGACTATTGAACTCTCGCCCTACGATCTGACCAAGGGAAGAATCATCTGGAGAGATAAATAATCTTCAGGAACCCCTGCAAGCATTGCATGGATGAAGACCGGAGGATCTGTCCCCGAGGACGACAGCCGGATGATGATATTGCACAAAAGCACAAGGGATATCATAGGTAAAGTCTGTGCTTTTTTTGCTTGCTTTTATAGATGAAAAATGCTATAGTTAGATTTAGCGTTTTGGAAAGGAGAAAGAAACGATGAAGGTTAGAGCATCAGTGAAGCCTATCTGCGATAAGTGCAAGATTATCCGTCGCAAGGGCTCCATCCGAATCATCTGCGAAAATCCAAAACACAAACAGAGACAGGGTTAATACCGCTTAGGAAACCGGAGCGGATAGATTATACCATCTGTTGTGTCATTGGTGCAGGGCCCTGCCCTGTGTAACATTGCCACCGTCATGGCAATCAGGAATGAATTAGCGGCTGCGGTGAACGTGTCATGCGTCCACCGGTTTGTGCAGGTGCATGGAAAGATGTGATCTGCATTTTTTCTGTTGTATCTGCAGGATCGGGAGTATCTGGCCCGGTTCGAAAGTATGTATTTTTGTTATCAGAATCCGTGAGAGACACGCAAGTCATTTCACCGTACGCGGTTGCGATGGATTGA
>CAMOVS010000225.1 GCA_946627575.1 uncultured Lachnospiraceae bacterium | reverse complement strand
GTCTCCGGTGCCTTTGTAAATGAGCTGAAGGTCGCTGTGGCATTCTTAAGATAAAAGACTTCTGTATTCCCATCATCTGCAGAGTACATCTGCTGTAAAGATGGATAAGCATCCAGCATGGACTGTCTGGCTTCTCTGCGGTCATCTTCCACCAGTTCCCCGGCGATACGGAGCCACTCTCCGTTCTTAAAGGCACAAAGTTCAACCTTGGGATTGGCATGGATCTGTTTGGATACATCCTTTACCTTCCCGGTCTGGATATAAAGCTTCCCTTCGAAAATATGTGCTGTACCAAAGGGTCTTACCCTCGGCTGATCTCCTTCTACGGTAGCCAGATAATAAGTGCCTGCTTCCTTCAAAAAATCTACTACTCTTTTCATCTCATTTCCTTTCCAAACTCTTGCTTGTGTATAGTTAATTTGGTATCTGTGAAGCGGGTATAAATCTTCTCATATAATTTGATGATATTTCCTACAGCAACAGCTGCTATGATACTTCCCTCCCGAACACCGGCAAGTTTTCCGAGGAACAGCAGGCAGCCATAAAGGCGAACTGAAGCAGATATGTATACTTTATAGTCTTTCATCTCAAATGGCTTCATAATCGTCTGTCTCCTCAAGCTCTGTATAGCTTCTTTAAATATTTAACCGGCACTCCTTTAGTCAGCCAGATCTGATTGGCCGAAAAATAGAAAGCATATCCATCTTCTGTCATTTTTTGACAATCGATCTCATAAATCACTGGTTTCCCATGTCTGCTTCCGACCTTTTTCGCCGTATCCATATCCGAGGAAAGATGGACATATAATCGCCCTTTGGGGATCAAGCCTTGGACATCTATGGAAGAGACATATTTCTCTCCGGTACCATGCCAGAGAATATCCGGAGGAATCTTCTTCTCCAGTTCCACATCTACCGGAATGGAGTGGCCCTGATTAGCCCGGATCAGAGTGTGGTCTTCATTGAAAGAATACCTCTGCTTCTCATCGGTCCGGACAATCTCTTCCAGCTTCTCCATATCCAGAGAATGTCCTCCGGAACGGTTAATCCCATCGATCAAATCCTGCACATCCGCCCATCCATGTTCATCCAAAGATATGCCAATGGCCTCCGGTCTATGCCTGAGGATCAGGGATATGAATTTACTTGTGTTTTTTATCCGCTTATCGGATCTCGCCTTTTTCATATTCACTTTCATAAAAAACTCGTTTAGCAGATTGTTACAGCTCAAAGAGCATATATACCGGATTGTCCACAGCCTTAACTTTGATTAATAATCATCCCAGGCGTCTTCATCATCCTCGAATCCATCACAGGCATCATCAAAAGAATCATAGATATCCTTATTATCTTCATAATATGCTTCTATATCATGATCAAAAGGATCAACTGCCGTTGTCGCCGAAGTAGACTTCTTCTTTTTTGCTGTTGTCGCCTCGGTTGCATCCTCTGTTTTATTATCTGACTTTGGCGAATCTTTTCGCAAGCCTCCTTTTCCGGTTATCTCTTTATCTGACTCTCCGGATCCCTTCGGAGGCCATCTCCCTCCGGAAGCAACCGTAATCTTGTATTGATCAGAAGCCTGGCTGCAGCCTGCAGCCATGAGAAGTAAGATCAACACAAATGGTAATAAATATCTTTTCATATCTGAATCATCTCCTCACATCTATCATGTTAACATCAATCTTCACATTTATCTTAATCGACATTAGTACCTGGCACCCTTTCAATATCCAGACCCATACTCAGGGAATACCTGCTTTATATATCTTTATTTTTGGGCAATTACATTCAGCCATCGATCCCTCTCGCGCCCATTTCTCACATCATGAGTAATAAATACTTCTATAATGGTCAGACCCGCTGTCTCCATCAGCTCTCTGCATGTGTCTTCGGTAAGATCATGAAAATACCGATCTTCCTTAAGGCGCTCCCCTTCTCCATACTTGAATGATGCATATAAGAATCCATCCTTCTTAAGAAGCCGGTAGAGTCTGATCAGGACATCGGGCAAATCCTCCTGTTTTACATGAAGAAGAGAAGCACATGCCCAGATTCCGTCATATTGTTCCTGCCCGGTCAAGTCTTCGAATCGGAGACAACTGACATGGATCCCGGTTATCTCTGAGGCGATACGACACATTTCCAAAGAAGCATCAAAAGCCTCCACTTCATAGCCTGCTTCCAGAAATGCCAGCACATCCCGGCCGCTTCCACATCCGGCATCCAGGATCTTTTTCCCTTGCTTTATCCACTTTAAGAATCTGTCCCGACACTTACTCATATCTGCATTGATGGTATCGGCATAGAATTTTTCGGCATTTTTATCATAATAACGGATTGTCAGATCATTCATTGCAGTAAACCCATTCCTTAAAACCACAGTTCTTTGCGGATTGATAGACCGGCATGATCACTTCGGACAGCTGACGGGTAAACATCTCTTTACTAAGGCCAGGACGATATAGACGTCCCCTGATATCCTCATTATTCAAGTGCTCACGGGCACACTTATCAAACTCTGTTTTCACTTTTTCATAATTCCAGATCATGCGGTATGAGTGGTATTCCATATCCGCAAGAAGAGGAAAATACTGTTCCCAATCGGGAAGATTATTACTTTTACTGCTGTTAATGCTTCTGGTGGTCGGATGAAGATTCCAGAATTCATCATGGGCCACATAGGACCATGGAACAAAATGATCGATGGAGATATTGTTTTTCGTAATCTCCGTCCCGCCATAGATCTCATAGAAGGGTTCCAGTTCAGATAGCAGTTTCCAGTATTTCTTAACCCTCTCCAGTTTTCGCTCCTGTGGGGGATAGAGCTTGTCAGAAATACCGGGCACACTGGGATTACGTCTTTGCAAATAAAGGATCATATTGTATTGGATCCACCCCCGCAAGATCTCCTGGTTCTCTCTAAGATAAACAGCCCAATCCGGGTCTATATGAATCCTGGTAGCCAAACCGGCTATAGCATCGAAATAATAGATCAGCCTCCGCTGACGGTTGATCTGGAAAGCCTGTTCTTTGGTCCCCCGCTTCCAGACATTTCGATCAAATCCTTCATAAAATGGTGCCTGAAGGCGGTAAGGAACATTATATGTCAGATCCCGTTTGTAACGAAGCACAATATCATCATGGCACTTTTTAAGCCAGTTCAGAATCTCCTCTTTTTTGACCGAAGGCTGAATACCCGTCGTTTTGTAAATGTGATCAACAACTTTCTCCAGTGTATCCCGGGGCCCCAGATTCAGATGGTATTCTGTCACCATATACCAGGCATCCGCAATCATTTCATCAATCAAATCTTCATAGAAAAGATCTGTCTTGCCGGCACAGACCTCCCCCAGAATCGCCTGAAACCAAAACAACTTATAGCATTCTGATTTGTTATCGAACA
>CAMOVS010000224.1 GCA_946627575.1 uncultured Lachnospiraceae bacterium | reverse complement strand
GATCATATCAAACTCATCCGGATGCTGCCTCCAGTAGTCTGCCGCCTTTTCCCTCCCCATAATAAAGAGGGAGGTGGACAGGGCATCGGCCAGTGTCCCATCGGCACTGACAATAGTCACGGAAACCAGTCCGCTCCTGGCGGGCCTGCCTGTTTCCGGATCCAGAATGTGGTGATAGCGCTCCCCATCCTGTTCAAAATAGCGCTCATAACCTCCGGATGTGATGACAGCCCGGTCCTGCGTCTGAAGCACACCCAGATATCCATCTCCATCCGGATCCTCGATGCCGACCCTCCAGGGCTGCCCATCAGGCCTGGTTCCCAGCACCTGCACATTCCCACCCAGGCTGACCATGGCACTGGTCAGACCGTACTCCCGGAAAATATCCATCAGTCTGGCAGAGGTGTATCCTTTTGCAATTCCTCCAAGATCAATGGCCATTCCCTCCTTCTCAAGGGAAATCCTGCTTTGCTCCTGGTCAAAGGAGACCTTCTCCATATCCACCAGTTCCAGGAGCTGCTGCAGTTCACTCTCATCCGGAATCCGGTAGTTTTCATCCGTAAAGCCCCAGGCTTTCATCAGGGGATAGACCGTAATATTAAAGGCTCCCCCTGTAGACTCCCAGATTTCTCTGGCCCGCTGGCCCATCTCAAAAGTCTGCGGCGATACCTGCGCCTGACCGTCCCGGTTTAAAGCCGAGATCTCGCTGCTATCCTGGCCGGTAGAGAGCATGGCATCCAGCTCATAGATCTCCTCCTGAGCTGCTGCCGCCGCTTCTTCCGCCCTCTGCCCATAGGTACGGATCGTCATGAAGGTATCCATGGCAAAAAGATCTCTGGCGGCCTCCTGATCCTGCGCATCTGCCTGCTCTGTCTGATTCCCCGTCTCCACCGGGGCCAGGCTTGCCACAGATCCGCTGCAGCCACAGATCCCTGTCAGGATCATTCCTCCCAACACTGCAGCTGCCAAGATTTGTTTTCTTCGTTTTGACATATGCTCATCCTGTATAAAAGGAAACTGCAGCATCGCTGCGTTTCCTAAAACAGGCAGGGGATCATCCCCCTGCCTGATCTGCATGCTCCATATCTTTTATAATACCGGAAACCATCTCTGTATGCAAGCCTGACTGTATCTCAGACTTCTCCCGGCTGCTCTTTCTCCGCCGGCATATTTTCTTCCTGCGTATAGCCGCAGGCCTGAAGCCCGGCCCTGAGCACTTCCCCCAGCTTGGCCCGGTTCAGGCTGTAGGCATCACCGTCTGCCAGGCGGATACTGTAATCTCCACCTTCTTCGTATTCCAGAGAGTATTCGCCCTGAAGGCTGAGGTCTCTGGCCAGCTGATGCAGACTCTTCCAGCGAATAGCCCCCATCTCCTCCAGGATATTGACCAGTCGGTATACGGTTGCATTCCCGACATGATGCCCCCGTTTCAAAGCTTCTACATAGATTTCCTTGCAGGACGAACACTGACCCTCCAGGATAATGTCCAGAAGAGCCTGCCGCTGCCGGGTGATGCGGAACCCCTGCTCCTTAAGCCCGGCCACCACACTGTCCCTGCGCATCCTGGTCCGGGTAAACTGAGATTCGGACGGATCCGGAACCGACATAATTCTTGTCATACTTATACACCTGCCAACATCCTGTGCATACTATTATTCTTTAGCATGAACTAACTGTCACCAGGTTAGTATATTATAACCTCAAATGATTGTCAAGACTTTATCCTGCCCGAAGATCCGCCTGGCCTGTCCGGATCTGCTCCCAGCTACTTGCTGAGCACATGTTTTTTCAGAAACTTCTTAAAATCCTGACTGATCCGGATATGCGTCCGGTAATTGGGATGAAGCAGATCAAAGGTATCCTCCACCGCACTCTTTCGGGAGTTCACCCCTGCACTGGCCATGTCATAGACCAGACAGTCATACTGCCGTGCCAGATAGCGGACGGCACTGCGGTATTTCTCCAGCGTCCGGCCCTGCTTATTTTCATAACTGGTCCCCAGGATGTCGCTGTGGCCCGGATCCTTGCGGCCCCTGTCCATGGGCAGACAAAGGACGATCACTGCCTTCGGAGCAGTCTTCTTCGCCTTCTTGATAATCGCACGATAGGCTCCGTAAAAGCTCTCAGGGTTGGTATCCTTCTTTTTCCCAAGCCGGATCGAATTGCCCCAGTCATTGGTACCGGCGGCAATCACAATGATATCATAGCCCTTAAAGCCCCTCTTCATGCTCCGCCTGTAGATATTTCTGCGGATAGAGGATACGGAGTCCGTGATTCTTGACGCATTCCGGGCCCGGTCCGTATAGTGCATACCAAGAGCCCTGGCGGTCCGTCTGGCCCAGGAATAATAGGGATAAGTGATGCTGTCACCCTCAAACAGGATCTTTTTGGAGCTGTATGTTTTCTCTTTCCTGGTAAAACCGGGATCTATACCGGATTTCAGACTTCCCCGGAAAGCGCGGACCGTATAATAAGCCTTCCTGGAACGGTATTTTTTCCGGATCGTCAGTGATGTACCTGTCGTAGAGCCGATCCTCTTCCATTTACCGCTCTTGCTTTTCTTCATGTAAACCGCATAGCGGGTCGCCCCCCGAACCCGGTACCAGCTGATTTTCCGTTTTTTCAGAGACCGGATGACCGGAGTGGCCAGGCGAATCCGAAGCTTCACGGTTTTGGAAAAAGCTGATTTTCTGCCGCCGCTGCCGACTGCCCGGATCCGGTAGCTGTATGCCTTGCCGGGGACTGCCTTATGATTACTGTAGTACACATGATGCCTGCCATTCGGACTGGCCACCCGGACAAAGGATCCGTTTTTCTTCTGCCACACCTCATATCCATCGGCCCCTTTGACCGGCTCCCAGACTACCATGCCATAGCCCTCACCGGATATGCCCTCTGCAATCTTCGGCGCCTTCAGCCCGGTTTTCGCACTGACCGATATGGGAGCAAGGGCCAGCAGAGCCAGCAGGTATAAAAAGGCGGCGGACATAGACAGAATACTCTTTTTCCTCAGAGATCCGGATTGCTGCTTATCATTCATGGTCATTTCATCTCCTGTTACATCCTGCGCCTTTCGTTACTCTTTGCAGCAGGTAATTGAAAAACTGCCTCACCTGGTCCCATCAGCTACTTATTGCCGGATTTCTTTCCGACCTTACAGCCTTTGGTGATCCAGATTTTTTTCTTTTTGCATTTTTTACAGCTGTTCTTTTTGATCTCGTTCACCTTGGATCCGTTTGTCAGAACGATTCCATACTGTTTGGATGTCTTGATCTTATTATTATTGATCTTGTCCGCACTGGCTCCCTCCAGGGTGATGCCGCGCTGCTTCGTATTCTTGACCGTATTGCCGGTTATACTGCCTCCCAGGGCCCCCCTCGTCAGGGCAATCCCCTTGGTAAAATTCTT
>CAMOVS010000223.1 GCA_946627575.1 uncultured Lachnospiraceae bacterium | reverse complement strand
TGGTACGAGTCTGATTCGTACCAGAATCCGTACCAGAATTACGGCAGAGAAAATCTGTTCATTTATGAATAGAAATGTGGTACAGAGGCGGTAAGATATTGTCGTGGAAACATAGGTATTTCAAGGAAAAATGCTCATATATGAGGAGATTTGATTTTATGTTACGGATACTATTTGTTTGCCACGGCAATATCTGCAGGTCGCCGATGGCCGAGTTTGTTATGAAAGATCTGGTGAGAAAAAAGGGTCTGGAGGCTGATTTTGATATCGCCTCGGCGGCTACCAGTTCAGAGGAAGTCTGGAGAGGAATCGGTAATCCGGTCTATCCTCCTGCCAGAAAGAAATTATTAGAAAATCATATTGATCCCGGCGATAAGAGGGCCAGGCAGACAACACGTATGGACTATGATGAATATGATTATCTGATCGGGATGGATGAGGAGAATCTCTGGTCCATGAAGAGGATTTACAAGGGAGATCCTGATCAAAAGATATCGATGCTTTTAGATTATACGGACCGACCTGGTCAGGAAGTGGCGGATCCTTGGTATACGGGGAATTTTGATGCGACCTGGAGAGATGTTACTGAGGGCTGCCAGGGCTTGCTGGCTTATATCGAAAAGCATGAATTATCATGACCGGAGCGTCTGCCTTACATCAGCCTGGATAGAAATTGTGCATGATTATAATTACCACTACGAATTTTAAGAGATGATTGGAGAGAACTATGAAT
This sequence comes from uncultured Lachnospiraceae bacterium, assembly GCA_946627575.1. Taxonomy (GTDB): domain Bacteria; phylum Bacillota; class Clostridia; order Lachnospirales; family Lachnospiraceae; genus Anaerobutyricum. The sequence goes on along the minus strand of CAMOVS010000223.1, from coordinate 2,711 downwards.
TTTACGGAAGCGGCGAAGCTGAAACGATTTATCCAGCAGAATTTTGATGTTATTTTACACATACACGATACTTGTGGTGGCTTGTTTGTGTCCATCGATGAGCCTAATGATACGGTGAAGGAATTCATCCTGGCTTTTTGCCGGGAGAATGGAATTCCGGTGACGGTTTCTTCGGATGGGACGGCATTTTTCCCTGGCGACAAAGAGGGAGTGAATACCGAAGAGGCAGACCGAAAGCAGGAAAAGTTCTTTGATCCGCTGGAGGGGGCAGATGTGGATGTCGTCTATGTTCCGGCCGGGAAGAAGTCGGTTGCCTATGTGAATAAGAAGCAGGTGGGCTACTGCACATATTATGAGGCGGATGGCAAGTGGGTTATTGACCACACGGTGGTGGAGGAGATCTGGCAGAATAAAGGTATTGCCGGGCTGCTGGTCCAGTGTATCGTAATGGAAGCCAGAAAGAAAGGCATAGAGGTTGAGGCTGTATGTTCCTACGCCATCAAATGGTTACAGGAGAGATAAAGAGATCCGGGCAGGGAGATCATATTAATGCGATCTGGTCGATGAAGAATGGAAGACTTTACCTGGAGGTTGGTCTGATATCAGATTTGTATGGAGGGAAGTAAGCTTATGGTAGTGACTTGGATTGGACATTCTTGTTTTAAGATCGAAAAAAATGGATATACTGTCATTTTTGATCCCTATGGGGACGGAAGTGTGCCCGGGCTTTCGCCTGTTAGAGAGGAAGCGGATCTGGTTCTTTGCAGTCATGAGCATGGAGACCATAATGGCAGGGAGGCTGTCAGCCTGCGTGACGGCGGGAAGAACCCTTTTAAGGTGACCAGGATTGATGGATTCCATGATGATAAGCAGGGGAAGCTCCGGGGAAAGAATATCATGACCATTCTGGATGACGGGGAGGAGAGGATCGCCCATCTCGGTGATATCGGCTGTGATCTAAGCCCCGACCAGGAAGAGGAGCTGAAGGGTGTGGATGTTCTGCTGATTCCTGTAGGTGGTTTCTTTACGATCAATGCAAAGAAGGCGGCGGAGATCGTGAAGAAGTTGAAGCCGGGCAAAGTGATTCCCATGCATTTCAGGGGTGATAAGAAGAAGTTCGGATTTAAGGTGATCGGGAAAGTGGAGGCATTTCTCAAGCTCTTCCCGGAGGATTCTGTCATTTTACAGGAGAGTAAGCTGGATTCTCAGCAGGATTACGGCGGACGGGTTGTCGTTCTGCAGCCGCAGATGGCTGAATAGAGCCGGAGGCTGCATCAGATGGAGATTGTGACTCCATCTGATGGATGTTAATAAGCTCCCCTACAGAGGAGGGAGTCACATCTCATCAGATCTAAGTCTCCCGGGCCATATTAACAGGAGCTTTTTTGGCAGGACAAGTTCAGGAGGTGTTATGCATGAGAGAGCAGGAATACTGTATTGCAAATGGAGAGAAAAATCTTTATGGAGTGCTCTACCTGCCCGATGGTACGGTGGAGGGCAAGCTTCCCTTGGTTATTAGCTCCCACGGCTTTGGCGGGTCCTATGTCCGCAACCGGGATTATGCCGAGAGGATGACGGGGCATGGGTTCGCTTTCTATTGTTATGATTTCTACGGTGGCAGTGATGACAGCAGGAGCGGCGGCACGATGAAAGAGATGTCCGTTCTGACGGAAGCCGGTGATCTGGAGGCTGTGTTCCATCATTTGCGGAGACAGGAGATGGTGGATGAAGACCGGATCTTTCTCTGGGGAAACAGTCAGGGCGGTTATGTGTCGACCTATGTGGCCGGGAAATACCCTGATCAGGTCCGGGGACTGGTGCTCCTGTATCCGGCTTATGTGATTCAGGATATTGCCAGGGATTATGCTGCCGGGCATGATTCTTTGCCGGAGATTGTGAACCATTGGGATAGCAAGGTGGGCAAGACCTACATAGAGGATGCCCTTTCCGTGAATATATATGCTTTGATGGAGAAGTTCCCTCGGAAAGTACTGATCGTCCACGGCGACCAGGATGAGCTGGTTCCTATCCGTTATTCCAGGGAGGCTGTGAAGTTCTTCCCGGATGCCGAGCTTCATGTTCTTCCGGGTTCAGGCCATGGTTTTGAAGGACCTTACCGGGATAAGATGAAGGAATTTGCAGAGAAATATCTGCTGGAACAGAGGGGATAAATGGACGCAGGCATAGGTAAAAGCCTGACGGGTGTAAACCTGTCGGCTTTTGTGGAATTGGGCTTATTCTGCTGCTGGCAGCGGTGTCCATCCATAATCCGGACAGGGAGATGGGGGCCATCCGAATCAATACCATCACCCCCGGTGAAAGAATAGAAACGGCTGAAAAAGCCGGATCAGGAGAAAAGGCGAAGCCGGTGAAGGGGCCGAAGCCGGCAACTGTTTTGACGAATCCACCATTAAAGCATACAATAGTGTCATAGATTAAAGAATCTGATATAAACCGGAGAAGGAGAAAATAATAATATGAAAAATATCATTACCATCAGCAGACCCTTTGGCGCAGGCGGAGCTATCGTAGGCCAGGCGGTCGCAGAACGACTTGGCTTCTACTATTGTGACAAGGATATCGTGATCCAGTCCGCCATGAAGTCCACCCATCTTGAAGCAGAAGACTTTCGGGAGTACGATGAAAAACTTCCCTGGAGCCTGGGCTTCGGACAACGCCTGTATGACTTTTACAGCAAGCCCTTATCCGAC
>CAMOVS010000222.1 GCA_946627575.1 uncultured Lachnospiraceae bacterium | reverse complement strand
CCATGCGGCAATGATCTTCAGGTCCGGTGCCAGAGCCTTGATGCCCAGCTCAAAACGGATCTGATCATTTCCCTTGCCGGTTGCTCCGTGGCAGATAGCTGATGCGCCTTCCTTGCGGGCGATCTCAACCAGCTTGGCAGCGATACCGGGACGGGCCATGGAGGTTCCCAGCAGGTATTTATTCTCATAGACGGCTCCGGCCTGTACGCAGGGGATGACATAGTTCTCACTGAAATCATCGGTGATATCTTCTATATATAATTTGGAAGCTCCGGAATAAAGGGCTCTTTCTTCAAGACCGTCCAGCTCCTCTTCCTGACCGCAATCCACACAACAGCAGATAACTTCATAATCATAATTCTCTTTCAGCCAGGGAATGATGGCAGTGGTATCTAATCCTCCGGAGTAAGCCAGTACTACTTTTTCTTTGCTCATAATTAATGATTCCTCCTGTTTTGTACTTTATTTCCACACAAGCTACTATACGTCATTCTAAGGAGGAATGCAAGTGATTTTTTAAACAAATCTAATATTTATGAAAATGAGCTTGCATATTTACAGGATTTAATCTATAATTATTTACCGTGGTGGTATTATTATTTACATATGATTTCTATTCCGATAAGCCCTTTGAAGCAGGTGCCGCCCCGTCCGATTCGGGAAAGACCATGACAGATGCGAGATAGGTGCCTTGCAGGGATCGATCGTGGCCCTGTGGATCGCGGGCCTGTGAATAGTAAGGATACCTGCCCGATGGCTTGTATTTTTGCCGTAAATGTGAAATAATAAGAACTTGCGCAAAGTCCTGTTATATGATGATAACAGATAAGGTTAAAGGAGGATAGAATATGATTAAAGCGGGAATTATCGGCTCCACAGGCTATGCCGGCCAGGAGATCGTTCGGATATTGCTTGGCCATAAAGATGTAGAGATCTGCTGGTACGGTTCCAGGTCTTATGCGGACCAGGCCTATGCGGATATATTTGGCAATATGTTTGAGCTGGTGCCGGATATCTGCAAAGGAGAAGACCTGGAGAAGCTTTGTGATCAAGTGGATGTGGTTTTCACGGCAACGCCTCAGGGGCTTTGCTCTTCTCTGGTGAGCGAGGAAATCCTTTCCAAGGTTAAGATAATCGATCTGTCTGCGGACTTTCGTATTAAGGATGCAGCAGTTTACGAAGATTGGTACGGTCTCCATCATCCCAGCCCCCAATTTATAGAAGAGGCGGTTTACGGCCTTTGTGAGATCAATCGGGATGCCATAAAGAAGGCCCGGCTGGTGGCCAATCCCGGATGTTATCCCACCTGTTCTTTCTTCTCCATCTATCCTTTGGCCAGGGCAGGGGTCATTGATATGAAGTCCATTATCATCGATGCCAAGTCCGGAACTTCCGGGGCAGGCAGGGGAGCCAAGGTCCAGAACCTTTATTGCGAGGTCAACGAGAACATCAAGGCTTACGGGGTGGCCGGCCATCGTCATACGCCGGAGATCGAAGAGCAGCTTTCCTATGCCTCCGGCCAGGAGACCCTGATTATCTTTACCCCCCATCTGGTTCCTATGAACCGGGGTATTCTGGTGACGGCCTACGCCGATCTCAAGGGAAGCTATAGCGAGGAAGAGCTCAGGCAGTTTTATATCGATGCCTACAAGGATGAAAGCTTTGTCCGGGTTCTCAAGTCCGGGGTCAATCCGGAGACCCGCTGGGTTGAGGGCAGCAATTATACGGATGTGAACGTTCGCCTGGAGAAGAGAACCGGCCGGGTCATTATGATGGGTGCCATGGACAATCTGGTAAAGGGTGCCGCCGGTCAGGCAGTTCAGAATATGAATCTTATGTTTGGCCTGGAGGAGACGGAAGGCCTTATGATGCCCCCCATGTTCCCGTGATTCTTTTTGGTTTGTTTGAGTTATTGAAGAGGAAGATAAAATGAAAATGATAGAAGGGGGCGTGACAGCGCCCAAAGGATATAAGGCTGCCGGCCTCAGGGCCGGCATCAAGGCAGGCCGGTCCGATCGGGATATGGCCATGATCTGGTCCGAGAAGCCGGCGGTATGCGCCGGCACCTACACGAAGAATATAGTAAAAGCGGCCCCTGTATTCTGGGACCGGGAGATTACAGAAGGCGGCGGAACTGCCAGGGCTGTCGTGGTTAACAGCGGCATAGCCAATGCCTGTACCGGCGACCAGGGACTGGCCAATTGCCGGGAAGAGGCGGAACATGCAGGGAAGCTGCTGGGTATCCCTGCCGGGGAGGTTCTCCTTGCTTCCACCGGCGTCATCGGCCCCCAGCTGCCCATGGATATCATCGTCAAGGGAATTGACATGCTTGTCCCGGCCCTTGAAGATAGTCCCCAGGCAGCCGACCGGGCGGCCACGGCCATCCTGACCACGGATACGGTCAAGAAAGAGATCGCCGTGGAATGCCTGATCGGAGACAAGACCGTCACCATTGGAGGTATGTGTAAGGGCGCCGGCATGATCCATCCCAATATGGGAACCATGTTAGCCTTTATCACTACGGATGCGGCCATTCATCCTTCTCTTCTGGATTCTTATGTAAAAGAACTGGTCGTGGACAGCTTTAACATGGTATCCGTGGATGGGGACACTTCCACCAATGACACCTGTCTGGTTCTGGCCAACGGTATGGCAGGCAATGAGCTCCTGCAGGAAGATGGGGAGGCGGCTGGGTCCTTTAAGGAAGCTCTTTCTCATGTGATGAAGTATCTGGCTAAGGCCATAGCTGCTGATGGCGAAGGCTGCAGCAGGTTATTTGAAGTAGTATGCCGCGGAGCAGCCAGCAAGGAAGAGGCCAGAACTTTGGCCAAGGCCGTGGTCTGTTCTACCCTGACCAAGGCAGCTGTCTTCGGGAAAGACGCCAACTGGGGAAGAATTCTCTGTGCCATGGGCTACAGCGGGGCGGTCTTTGATCCCGGCAAGGTGGATATCAGCCTGGAAAGTGAGGAAGGTTCTCTCCATATCGTAAAAGAAGGAATCGCCACGGACTACAGTGAGGAAACCGCTACGGCCATTCTCTCTGCCAATCCGGTCCGGGCCCTCCTGGATGTCCACCAGGGGCAGGAGACCGCCGTGGCATGGGGATGTGACCTGACTTATGAATATGTGACCATCAACGCAGATTACAGGTCCTGATGCGCCTGGGGCTGTTTTAGAAGAGCAACTATAGAATCGAGGTAGTGTTATGACAGATATTAATATCAATCCGGATATCAACCAGGAACTGGCCAAGGCCAATGTGCTGATCGAAGCCCTCCCCTATATCCGCCGCTTTAACGGAGCTGTCATTGTGGTCAAGTACGGTGGTTCTGCCATGCTGGACGAGAAACTCAAATACAGCGTTATAAAGGACGTAGCCCTCTTGAAGCTGGTCGGCATGAAGCCCATCATCGTCCACGGGGGCGGCAAGGAGATCAGCAAGTGGGTCA
>CAMOVS010000221.1 GCA_946627575.1 uncultured Lachnospiraceae bacterium | reverse complement strand
GAAAAGAATCACGAAGATCCGGAGGACGAACAGATGAAGAAAGAAAAAGGGCGGTGGCTTGTCCTTCTGGCATCTATTCTTGCTATAGGCATACTGACTATGTTCCTTTATCAGAGATTTTCTCGGGATCTGGGACAGGTTACCAATGCAGCTGAGGTCTCGGAAGCCATTCGCGGGGCTATGATCCGGCGGTCCTGGAGGGTCCGGGTCCGTTTTAAGACCGGAAGCGGTGACAGAGATAAGGCCAGGAGCCTGCTGGAAGATATTATCGAGGGCGCCTTTTACGATAGCAATGACCCCAGAGGTGGAGATTATCTGCGCTTTCAGTACGGCGGGTATGAGATGACTCAGACTATGAAAAAGGGATTGTTCCGCTATTCTTATCAGGCCGGCATAGTGCCTTCCTACTATACTACGGCTGATCAGGAAGCTGCTGTAGACCAGGAAGTGGAGAGGATCATCCGTGACCTTTCCCCCGGAAGGGATGCTTCGGATTACGACAAGATAAGATGGGTTCATGATTATATATGCAAAACAGCTTCTTATGACGATGTTCATAAACACAGGGCCGGGAGCGGTCATATTCAATCGACAGCCTATGGAACTCTGATATATCATACAGCCCTGTGTCAGGGCTATGCGGTCTCCTGCTACCGCCTTCTAAAGGAGCTCGGCGCCGACGTAAGGATTGTGACAGGCAAGGCTCTGACAGGAGACAAGATGGAGAAACATGCCTGGAATATTGTCCGGATCGGGGAAGCCTACTACAATCTGGATATAACGATGGACGATGTATCCAGGTCTGAGGATGGCTTTTTGAAATCTGACAGGACATTGGCCGGACGTTACGTAAAAGATGCACAATATCGCACACCGGCATTTCGAAAGGCCTGCCCCATGTCCGAGGAGGACTATTCTTATGAATAATATCATTATCAAAAATATCACTAAAAGACCGGGGCGAAGCCTGGCCCTCATGGTCCTGGCGGCCTTCTTGTCCCTGTCTGTTTTTGCGGGAACCATTATGGTCCGGTCCCTTAGAAGAGGTTTTTTCTCTTTGGAAGAACGCCTGGGGGCTGATATCATGGTAGTGCCCTATGAAGCATCTACCAAGTCCAACCTGGAGAACATTGTTTTGCAGGGTAATACAGGATACTTCTATATGGACAGCAGTTATCTGGACCAGATTGCTGCTATGGATGGAGTCGGCAAGATCTCAGCCCAGTATTATCTGGCCAGCGTCAGCGCAGGCTGCTGCTCAATTCCCGTCCAGATCATAGGATTTGACCCGGATACAGATTTTTCCATCCAGCCCTGGATCAAAAAGTCCAATGGAGGGAAAATCGATTATCTGGATGTTGTTGTGGGCAATGACCTCAATGCCTTTGTAGGTGACACTTTATCTTTTTTTGGTCAGGAAGTCCATGTGGCGGCCAAGCTTGACAAGACCGGAACAGCTTATGATACGGAGGTTTTTACCAACCGGGACACCATCCGTACCCTGATTCAGGCTTCTTTAGATAAGAAACTGAATGAATATGGAAATATCAATTCCGGCAATGTGGTTTCCTGTATTATGATTCAGGTGGCGGACGGCTATGCCGTGGAAGATGTTCTCAACCCCATCAATGTTCATTTTAAGAAACTGAAGGCGATTCGAACCAAGAACATGATATCCGGGATATCCGACAGCCTGGCCGGTGTATCGCGGGTTGCCGGAGTGCTGACCGCTTTGATCTGGCTTATAGCCCTGGGTATTATGGTTGTTTCATATACTATGATAACCGGGGAGAGAAAAAAAGAATTTGCCGTTCTGCGGGCCATTGGTGCCTCCCGGAAAAAACTATCCGGGATACTCCTGGGTGAAGGGGTTTTGATCAGCATGGTCGGCAGCCTTGCAGGTCTGATTCTGGGTATGCTGGTGATCCTGCCCTTCTCCAGAGCCATTGAGGAAAGTCTTGGATTGCCCTTCCTGCTTCCCGGAGCCGGGCAGATTGCCTTGACGGCAGTGGCAGCCTTGCTTCTGGCTTCATTGGCCGGAGCCCTGGCGGTCGGTATATCAGCTTACAGGATTACCAGGATGGATACAGGTATGATTCTTAGGAGTGGAGATTAGTGGAAGTAAGAGCAGAGAATGTCAGAAAAGAATTCATAAGAAAAAGCGGAAGCAGCAATGTATTTACAGCGGTATCGGACTGCTCTCTGGAGCTTAAGCCCGGAAGTCTCACGGTGATCCGGGGAAGGTCCGGAGGCGGAAAGACCACCTTGCTTCATATGCTGTCGGGGATACTGGCTCCCAGCTCGGGCAGGATACTATATGGGGACAGGGACATCTATGCTATGAGTGATGATGACCTTTCTGCCTTCAGAAACCGCCATATAGGTCTTGTGCCCCAGGGAAAAAGCGCCATCGCATCCCTGACGGTGATGGAGAATATCCTTCTGCCCCGGACTCTCTATGGTGACAAGGACGATCAGGGGGCAGTCAGGCTTATGGAGCAGTTGGGAATCGACCATCTCCGTGACGCCATGCCAAGTGAGCTTTCCGGAGGGGAGCTTCGCCGGATGGCGATAGCCAGGGCCCTGATCCGACGGCCGGAGGTGGTTCTTGCGGATGAACCGACCGGTGATTTGGATGATGAGAATACCGGGATTGTATTCCGCATGCTGCATGGGGCAGCAAGAAAGGGCGCTGCGGTCCTTATGGTAACCCATGAGAGCGAAGCAGAAGAAATAGCTGACGTACTATATCGCATGGACGCGGGTGAACTGAATGGCTAATGAATACAATGAATGTAAGGTCAATATCATAGGGGCAGGTCTGGCAGGTTTGTCTGCGGCCCGGACACTGGCGGAGCGGGGATGTCCGGTCCGCCTGATTTCTGTCCAGCAATCAGAGAGGGCCCAGTCTAATCTGGCCGAAGGAGGTATCAACGCCGTCCTGGATGTTATGGGTGAAAATGACAGGCTGGAAGACCACTATGCCGACACGATAAAAGGCGGCTGCCATCTTGCAGACCCCAACATGGTGGCAGGCCTGGTTGCCGATGCTCCGGATATTATAAGGGACCTGGAGAAAATCGGCGTTCCTTTTCACCGGGAGAAAGGGCAGCTTATCCAGCGCAATTTCGGAGGACAGAAGAAAAAGAGAACAAGCTATGCCATGAGCAGTACCGGGAAAGTGGTTATGGCAGCTCTGGTTGACCAAGTCCGGCGCTTTGAGCAGGAAGGGCTTGTAGAACGTCTTCCCCACCATCTTATGGAACGGCTTAAGATAACAGATGGAGTCTGCAGGGGGGTCCAGGTAAGAGACCGATATCATAAGAAGTCGATTCTCCTGTCCGGTCCTGTCATTCTATGTTATGGCGGTATGAACGGCCTCTTTTCAGGAGAAACAACAGGGACTACGGCCAATACAGGAACAGCTGCGGCCATAGCCTATGATCAGGGGGTC
>CAMOVS010000220.1 GCA_946627575.1 uncultured Lachnospiraceae bacterium | reverse complement strand
GCCTGCCACAAGGATGTAGCGGTCTTTTCCGTATTGCTTAATCAGGAGGATCCTGTCCCTGTCCGGGCTTTGAACCTCTACGCTCACCGCTACTGAAAAAACCGGAAAACGAAATTGACCACATTTCTCACAGTAAGGGATCTCCCCCTCATCCTCCAGATGCTTTAGCACCAGCTCCGAACCACACTCCATACAGTGTTTCATCATATGATTGATACTCCTCTCTACTTTCTCTTGATTTTCTTTGAATTTCTATCACCACAGGGCTTTTGTGTCAAATGTTCCGGGATGAAAAACATTTTTTGGAGACAGCCCCGGTTAAATCCTTTATATTCTGAATATTCTGAATATAATTTTCCTTTAAAACCAGCTATATCTCTGTCATTTTATCTATATGACAAAATTTCTTAATAATTTTTCGAAAAAAATATCTGACAATTAGTTTTTTTTATGTTAATATATAGGTAATCCTGTATCGCAATGTTTCCCTGACAAATAATAGATATCTAATGCTGAAAAGGTGGTGATCGCATGGATTATAAGAAAAGAATCCTCAAGCTCCTTGACCAGATCGACGACACTGACGCGCTGCGCCGGATCTACAACTTCATTTCCACGTGGTTCCGCAAAACCGCTTAGAAGAGAATAAGATTTTGTTCGTCGTATAACTATCATTGTACCGTGTGCCTGCCGCACGGTACTTTTTTCTTGACCTGCTTCTTTTTTCATCTTATGATGATATCAGGTTGGCAAAAGCTGTCTTGCAGCGGAACAATCCGTGATATCTTTTGGCCTGTATATCTTGATCATATCAAGGACAGTACGCGCAAAAGCTGCAGCGCTGATCCTTTTACAAAGATTAGAATATTAACACGGAAAGGAGTCCATCTGTTATGCGACTGAAAACAGAAGCTCATATAACCGTACAAAAACTCATCCCCAATGTCAACCCCCAATACAGACAGGAGTGGAAGCTGCCGGAGGACCATGAGAGCGCCGGTCTGGTCAGCTGTGATAACGAGGATGTCCTGATCCTAGATCTCGATGATGCTACGAAAAAAGACCGGGTTCGGGTTGCCCATGTACAGAAAGCTTACGTAGGAGGCAACAAGCATCTGGGTGAATTCCCGGATGCCTGCACGGCTATCATCTCCGGCCCTAAAGTTCAGGATGTCCGGAGCGCCCTCTCTCATATCTGCGACTATGTGGATCGAAAGTGTGCCCACTACAGTACGGGCCCGGCGCCTTCCGTCAACTGGTATGCCGACTGGGTACCCCGGGCAGGGAAATATATGCAGGAACGGCTGGGAATCAGCGAAGGTACTGCATACTGTTATCTCTACAGTACTCCCATGGAGAGCACCTACGCTCTCGATGCCGCCATGAAAGCCAGCAATACAAGCCTTGCGGAAGTATCTGATATTGTAACCCGTGACAACAGGATCGGAGCCATCCTGACCGGAACCGAATCCGCCTGCAAAGCCGCCGTGGAGGCTTACAGCAACGCCATCGAACGCTTTGCGGCCCATCCGATGAATCCGGAGGTGTAAGCATGAAGATCATACGAAGACAGCCCCGTATCGTCAGCCAGAAGATTCTGGCCAATGTTTCTGAGAACTTTGCCAGGGCTTTCCGGCTTCCGGAAGGCCACCGCAATGTTGGTTTTTTCTCCACAGATAATGATGATATCGCCTACATCGCAGCAGATGACGCAACCAAGAAGGCCCGGATCCAGGTTCAGACCTCTGTGACTTATTACGGTGGAAGTATGTTTTCCGAGTATGACTACACCGGAACCGTTTTCATCCTTTTCTCCAGCGAACATATCCAGGATGTTAAGAGCGCTATGGGTTACATCCGCGACTTTGTCGACAACTATTCTGAACTCTACTGTTTTGACGGAGACCGTGGAACCGGCTTCTACGCCCAGACCATAGCAAGAGCCGGATCCTTCTTCCGGGATTGGGCCAATGTTCCCGAAGGACAGGCTTACGCTTACCTGGTCGGAGCTCCGGTAGAAACCAATCTGGCCCTGGATAAGGCGCTTAAGTCGGGCAATGTCAAGATGGCAAGATTCTTCCCATCACCGACCAATGCCAACTCCTGCGGAGCCATCCTGACCGGAACCGAATCCGCCTGCAGGGCTGCGACCGCTTCCTTTATCGAAGGGCTTCGCCAGGCTACGGAAGATCCCATGGGCTTCTAGGCCGAGATACATCCTTTTCCTTGATACAGCACAGGTTTTGTGTTATGATATTATGTAGTTTTCAAAACTATATACTTGGTGGAGGATAATTGCTATGAAGTTTCGAATTGCCATGGACAGTGCCGGAGAACTGACAGAAGCTATGAAGGGACGTAAGGATGAGTATGTCCTGGTTCCCTTGACCATCATGATCGGCCAGGAAGAGATTATTGACGACGGTTCTATGGATCAGATGACCCTGGTTGAGAAGATCGCCGCCAGTCCTGACTGCCCGAAGACAGCCTGCCCCTCTCCCGAGGCCTTTTATCAGGCTTTTGATTGTGAGGCGGACCATATATATGGCATAACGATCTCCTCTGAACTCTCCGGCTCCTACCAAAGTGCTGAGATTGCACGGAAGATGTATATGGAAGACCACCCTGATGCCAGAATTCATGTCTTTAATTCCAGGTCGACCTCCGTTGCCGAAACCATGATCGCCATGATGATCACCGAGCTGGAAGAAGCCGGCGCTGAATTTGAAGAAATCATAGACAAGGTAGAAGCCTATTGTCTGGAGAAAGAGACCTACTTTACTCTGGATAATCTGGAGACCCTGCGTAAGAACGGCCGCCTCAGCAATCTCAAAGCCCTCACTGCCGCAGTTCTTAAGATCAAACCCATCTGCCGCGGAACCCGGGAAGGAACCATCGTCCAGCTCGACAAGGCCAGAGGTACCAGCAAAGCCCTCTTGAAAATGGCCGCCCATGCGGTGAAAAGAGCCCGCAATCCGGAAAACCATTTCCTGGGAATCAGCCATGTCAATTGCCCCGACCGGGCCAAACTGGTCCGGGACGCCATCTTAAAAGAAATCAAGGTAAAAGGTGTTGTCTTGCAGCCGGCCGGAGGCCTGTCTTCCACCTATGCCAACGACGGCGGCGTGATCCTGGTTCTTTAGGTCTATACATGGCATCTTTCGATTGTTATACATAGGACACATATTATTTCATCTGTTTTCCACACACATTCTCTCCTTTCTTCATCAGATCGCAGAGGATGTGTGTTTTTTACATATAAGGGACTTCAAATATCCAAAAAATTGCCCTATTTCATGCGAATCGCAATATTTTCCCTTTTATTATTTATTCATTATGCGTATAATATAATAGATATGATCATTGGCCTTATGTAATAATGCCCAATGGTTGCTCACAGTTTTTTTTAATTATAAGGAGGTATTTTATTATGGCTGTTAATCGTTTTGTCCTTAATGGTGTT
>CAMOVS010000219.1 GCA_946627575.1 uncultured Lachnospiraceae bacterium | reverse complement strand
TGCAGATAAAACGATTCCGCCAAAGTCGAACATGTCTCCCAATGTAGAGAATGTCGGTTCCGGATTCAGTGCTCGTATTACATTTCCAAGTGCCTTCTTGCAGAGGTCCGGATCCCGGAGTGTTCGGAATAAGGTTGCTGTGTTTCTTGCATCATAGAGGGCATCATGCTGATGACCTTCTGCTTCTATGCCGGCATACATAATCGCATTCTTTAAAGATAAGGGCCCATATAGGCCAAGCTTCTGGCCATATTCCTCCTGGAAGTCCTGCCAATTGGTAATGTACTTTTTCTCTGATGCTGAAAAAACAGGTTTCTTAAGTTCTATTTCCCTGCGGATCTGACTCAGATCCGACCTGCTCCACTGCAGGATCTGGCACTGATCCTGCAAACTTTCACACCAGGAGAAAAGCATCCGCATGGCCTGTTCAAAGTGTGGTGCATCTTGAACAATCTCTGTCGTAATTCCTGTCAGCTTCTGGTACTTCTTCTCAACCGCTTCATTGTATTGGGGTTTCACAAAGGTCATGAAGCTTCCGATTTCCTGGTAGCTTTCGTCAAGTACCACTGCCCCGATCTGGATGATCTCCATGCTGCAGATCTGCCGCTCCAGTCTATACTCTTTTGCGATACGATTCATCTCCAAATCAACTATAACATATTTCATCGTTTTCTCCTTTCCGACCTTCGTCTTATTTTCTTGTCCTCCTTGAATTGACTTGATTATACCAATTCTGGTGTCCAAATAAACTCCCTCATAAAAGGTACTTCATTCTTTCCATGGTTACTATTCACGGCCGATTTAGGCGAAATCATCGATTTATTTCTATTTTTTACCATATTGTTCCCATACATAAACAGTTGTTTCCTTTACTTAAAAATGCTGAAAACCCTTATAAATAAACAGTTTTCGGCGTTTTTTCTTGACATTTCACTCTTTATGTGTTATTATATACACATAAAGAGTTTGGAGGTGAAATGATGGGTATTGTTTATCAAACAGACAAAAGGAGCGGTATTACTTATGCCTATGAAAACCAATCTTTTTGGGATAAAGAACTGAAACGATCCCGGTCGAAGCGAACTCTGATCGGACGAGTTGATAAAGAAACCGGGGAGATCGTCCCAACAGACGGCCGTTGCCGAAAACGGAGTCCTAACTATAAACCAACAGATCACGAGCAGCCCTTACCCAAGACCATGAAAGGTCTAAAGGAGGAAGTCCTGAAACTTCGGGAAGAAAATGCCGCTCTGAAAGAACAACTACGGGCACTTCGTTAGCAGGAAAGGATGCCGGATCATGACTTTAAAGGAAGCCTATGAACAACGCCGTCAGGAAAATCTCTCTCTGAAACGTAACATTCGCAAACTGGAAAAAGAGCTGGAGCAGGCATCGGCTGGCCTCTTTACTCCGGATGAAAAGGTATCCCTTGTCAAAGAGGTAAACCGTCTCAAACGCGAATTGAAGGATATGGAAAGAGAAAGGGACCGTTACCGAGGCATGTGGGATGCGGAAAGAAAGCGTCATCTTTCTTATGATTTTGACCGTTTGGATGCTTTGGAAGAAAATGAGTCTCTAAAACATAAAGTCGCCTTTCTGGAAGAAGAGAACCGGATCCTTAAGGAAAAGGTCTCCTCTCTGCAGGCACAGGCTTCCTCCGATGCCCAAGCCCGGATCCAGGCCCTTTCCGATGAAGTGGCCCGCCTTGCTGCGATCATCAATAATGATGGATCCAACAGCGGGACTCCTACCAGTAAAACACCACTCAATAAAAACAAAGTCATTCCCAACTCCCGTGAAAAAACAGGAAGAAAAAAAGGAGGGCAGAAAGGACATGAACAGCATACCCTCCCCTCTTTCTCTGAGGAAGAAATATCAGAAACTGAAACCCATTCCCTGGACCACTGCCCGGATTGTGGCGGGGAATTAGAAGAAGTATCCCGGCGTAACAAAGATGAGTACGATTATGAAGTCCGTCTTGTCAAAAAGCGGCATATCTTCCCTGAATACCAGTGCAGGCGTTGCGGAAAGATCTTTCATCATCCGATCCCCAACCGGTTAAAAGAAAAATGTCAGTATGGCCCGGCTCTGAAAGCCATGGTCCTGGCCCTGCTCGACCTGGGATATGTCAGCGTGAACCGTACCAGGAAACTTCTTACTGGTTTCTTCTCCGGCTCCGTCCATCCCTGCGAAGGTTTCATTATCAGCATGCAGAAAAAAGCTTCCCGGTATTTAAAGACCTTTTCGGCAAATCTGAAAAAGCTCTTGATCTCCTGTGAACTGCTTTACTGGGATGATACCGTTATATTTATCAACAAAAAAAGAGGATGTATGCGATTCTATGGTACGGAAAATCTTGCCTTGTTCACCGCACACCATCGCAAGGATCGTAGCGGGATTGATGAGGATCAGATCCTTCCTCTCTTAGGTGCAGGCACTTATGTCATGCATGACCATCTCCTGCTGAACTATAATGATGACTTCTCCTATGTCAACATCGAATGCAGCCAGCATCTTCAGCGGGATCTGCAAAAACTTGCCGAAATATCAGGACATCAATGGCCCGCCCTTCTGAAAGAACTGATCTCACAAACGATCCACGACAGGAAAGAAAAGCAAAAGCAGGGAGAAACCGCATTCGATGATGCATACATCACACAATTCCATAACAAGCTTGATGAGTTGCTGGATAAGGGGGATCAGGAACATGAAGAAGATCACAGCAGGTACTATGAAGAAGAGGAAAGACGGCTCCTTAACAGGATCCGGAACTACAGGGAAAACTACTTTATGTGGGTCTCCGATTTCACACTTCCTACCACCAATAATCTTAGTGAAAGAAGCCTGAGGTTCACCAAAGTCCATGAAAAAGTATCCGGCCAGTTTGAATCCCTTGAATATGCAAGATACTTTGCATTGATCCGCACTTACCTGGAAACCTGTGCCAGGAATGGAATCAATGAATTCACAGCACTTCTCAGACTGACAGAAGAAAACCCGTTTACTCTTCAGGAAGTCCTGGCAAACAGCGGCAGCTAAAACTGCCGCCAAAACCCCTGCATAAAATTTGGCTCTTTATTTTCAGAAAACGGTTCACTATAATATATACAGTGAACCGCTATTATTCTGCCTAAATCGGCTGTGAATAGTAACCTTTCCATAAATGTTTCCTTCTATGTTTTGGATTTTCTACAACTGTCTGGCATTTATTTTATACATTTTACCAAATGCCATACCTTCTTTTGTAATATCCAAAAACGCCTTTCCTTCCCCATCTTCTATTGCTGTAAGCGAAATAAACATCCTGGGGTATTGCATTTGGCATATAGGACTTCTTTTGCCCTATTCATATAGGATTCACACAGGCCTTACTGTGTTTCAAGTCTGAAGAAAAGGATCTATTCAATCTCATTACAAAACCTATTTCCATTGATTTCCAATTGCGATTTTGATATAATGCGTCTAAGGATTCCT
>CAMOVS010000218.1 GCA_946627575.1 uncultured Lachnospiraceae bacterium | reverse complement strand
CATGATAGGTCTGTCTGTAATCATTTTTCACTTCCATATCGATATCTCTCCTGCATCTTCTCTTATTCAAAGAACGCCTAAGTCTTACTGTTCAGGGCCCTGCCATCCATCAGGACACAGGCCATCCATGAATAGTAAGAGCCAGGTCTCTGAAAGCGCAAATCCTTCGATAGTGTATCATGACAGGAAGTGAGATTCAATCATTCTTTTTCCGGTTTTTGCTATACCATCAGCTTCACAGACTTAACCGGGTTGATCCCCTTTTACAAACCTGACATACGTATAGCCTTCAGAATAGAGCCAAAGCCTGCAGATTGAGGCCATGAAAAAGCATTGTTTACTGCATATTTCTTTGTTATAATACGATAAAGATAAAAGGTTGATTTTCACCATATACCTGCATAATGGAAAATAAGATAAAATTACAAATAGAGGAGCATATTTATGAATCAAATTACCAAATGGTTTGAACATCCTCTTTATCTGTGGATGGACCGGGACTGTTTTATTTCTTATAGTGAGATTTTGCCCCGATCCTGCAAGGAAGACCGGGTGCGCAAACTTCTGGGGGATTTCCCCCGAATAAGTCTTGAAAGCATACGGCTCCACAAGGACGGTTCTTACTCAGAACCTGAAAAGACCGTTCTCGATAATATACCGGACTTCTATGAGATCAGGATGAGACAGCAGACTGCGGATCAGCATACCGGTACTTTCCGCCTCTACCTTCCTGTGGAATGGAATGGGCGATATATGGGTATCGCCGGTGCCGGTACCAATAATGAAGTGGATTGGTTCACATCAGTGACCTACAATGTCATCTCCTGGCCCATGGCCTTGAAAAACGGCTATGCCTGTGCGGTAGCTGATAACGATACCGGCATCCATCTGGATTGCAGCTGGGGCTTTGACCGCCAGGGCAAACTGGAGTGGGATCATATCGATGCCTGGGCTTTCGAAGTCCTTCATGAGATGACCATCTGCTCCAAGAACATGATTACCGCCCTTTACGACCGGCCGATTGTCGCAAGCTACATGCACGGCACTTCCGGCGGAGGCCGGCAGGTCATGACGGAGGCTGCCCTTTTCCCCAAAGACTACGATGGTCTTTGGGCGGACGGACCGGCTATCAATTATCTGGACCTGCAATTTGCCTGCCTCTGGCCAATTGTTGTAGAGTGCAATGAAGGTCATATCGTCCCGGTCTCCAAGTATCAGACTGCCTATGACCTGATTATGGCTGATCCGGTACTAAGGATTATACCCTTTGACAGCCGGGAGAGCTGCTGGGCAGATTTCACTCATGGTCTTCTGAACCGGCCTACCCCGGACGGGCCCATCAGCCGGAGAGATCTGGAGGTCATGGTCCGGACCTGGGACGGCCCCTTTACCCGGGATGGCAAAAGGATGGCATATGGTTATGGCCCCACCATCCGGCAGTGGCCTCTGGCCACCGGCCACCAGCTCTACGGCTATTTCAAGAGGAAGCCCGACGGCAGGCTGGTCATCATGCCCATCGCCGAGCAGAGCCTGCGCTGGTTCACCGGGAATCCCGGCTTTGATATTTATCAATGTTCTTATGAAGAATACGAAAGAATCTATACCGATCTGCGTAAGCGTTTTATCCGCTATGATTTTAATGAATGTGACTTTACGGATTTTGCTGCTTCCGGAGGCAAGCTGATCATCACCCACGGAACCGGCGACTGCGTAGTGCCCTACCAGGCTGCCATCGATTATTACGGAAGGGCTTTGGACAGGTTCCCGTCGGAGAAGATCATGAACCGGTCTGTCCGTATGTATATGCCTGAATTTGCCGGACATTCTATCCTGGACTGGAGCGGCCCTGCCGTATCCATCGCCAACGGCATGATGGCCCTCACCCTTTGGACCGAGAAGGGTAAGGCGCCGGACCGGCTCCCCACCATTCAATATGATTTTGATAATGACCGGCCTTTTAAGACAGGGGAAGTGAATTGCTTCCACCGCTGGACTTATCTTAAAAAAGTACAGGATGCCAGAAAGGCATGTAAATAATCGATCCTGATAACGTCATTTACTAAGGAGCCGATTTCGTCCGTACAAGCGAAGCGGTACGGCTACGAAACCGAGCATCCGGACGTTTTTGTCAACCAATAAACTATTGTTAATATTAGGAGGAAACAAGAAATGAAACTAATGAAAAGAAGAACTGCTGCTTTATTGTTAACCGGTCTTATGACCCTGGGATTGGCAGGATGCGGGGGCGGAAGCAAAACCGGATCCTCGGATGCCGCAACAGGCGGGAATGCCGTATCGGAATCTTCAGAATCCTCAACGGATCAAGCTAATATCTCTGTAGAAAACTCTACCCAGGGGGCTATGAACGAATCAATCAGCCTTGATCTCAAGCATGCTGGTATCGGTGTGGAAGACAAGGATGCTTTGAATTCTGCCATGACGGATATACCATCTCTGACCGATTTACTGATAGTCCATGATGTCATGTGTGACACGGATACCCCTGAATACAAGTCCTATCAGGTTATTTACTATGGCAACGACACTAACACGCTCAAGGCGGTCCATGTTGAAGAACATTATTACAAATCCGCCGGTTATACTGAGGATATGCTTAAGAGTTTTGATCTGAACCAAATATATCCTGGTATCAAGGATCTGGACTTTGTGAAGGTTTCTTATACCGACAAGGGGGATTGTTTTTGCAGTATTATAGAGTATAATCAACTGGATGACCCTGATCATCTGGATCAGCTTTATGATTGCGGATGTGCCATTGAACCGGAGAAAGGAACAGGCAAAGTATTGGCTGCTGATTCCTATAAAGACCTTCTCACTAAAAATGGATTTGTAGAAAAGGGTCTGCTGGATATTCACACGACTTATGAGGAGTGATACTTACCCTGTTTCTGTAAGATGATGAAATTAGCCTTCAAAGGGGCGTCGCAATGCGACTGCCCCTCTTTTTTTCTCTATATTGAAACTGATCATCCTTGAAATGGATCATCTGACAAGTGTCTTTTCTCTATAGTATCATTTCCATCCCGGTCTTTTGGACATGCATGCCGCAGGATTCATAGAAGGCCCTGGCTCCCGGATTCTTTTCCCAGACATTTAAAGTCAGATTATAGCAGCCGGCCTCCCTGGCATAATCAACGACATAATCATAGATGGCTCTGCCGACATGCATGCCCCGGCAGGCCTGATCCACACAGATATCATCGATGTAGAGGGTGACGATATCCGGCCAGTTGTTGTCTTTGGCATGGGACTGGAACTGGCAGAAACCATAGCCCAGAACCCGATCTTTTTCATCAACGGCAACAAAAACGGGACTTGCTTCATCCCTGAGAAGGGCTTTCAGCTCCTCCCTGCTGTACTTAGTCCGGTCAGCCAAAAAGAGGTCGGGTCTTCCTTGGTGGTGGACATTGTTAACCTGTGTAAGAAGGTCCATTATCCTGTCTATATCCTGATTCCTGGCC
>CAMOVS010000217.1 GCA_946627575.1 uncultured Lachnospiraceae bacterium | reverse complement strand
TGGAAATTCCTCAGGAAATCAACATGTACGCCATCGACAAGGCCAAAAGCTGCGGATGCAAGGTGCTTATGAATGCAGCGCCGGCGGAAGAGATGGATGATGAATATATGAAAAAATGCGATATCATCGTTGTGAATGAAGTCGAAGCCGGCTTTTACCTTAAACAGGATATTGAAACAGCAGATCAGGCCAAGGAAGGGGCCAAAACCCTGGCCGACCGGTACGGTGCCGACATCATCATGACACTGGGAGCCGCCGGAGCCGTCGTATCCGATGGCGGAAAGATCAGTTTTATCCCCTCAAAGAAAGTCAATGCCATCGAGACAACAGGAGCAGGAGACAGCTTCATCGGTGGTGTCGGTTACTCTCTGATGCAGGGTATGGATCTTACCCGGGCCTGCCAGTTTGCCACATGCTGCAGCGCGGTGACCGTCTGCCGGGTCGGAGCCCAGGACTCCATGCCGACACTGGAAGAAGTTGTTGAATAATATTTTCAAATCGTGTCATATAAAGTAATTATTTTCAAAAAATAGTTGAAAGTATCTGGCATTTCTTATAAGATAAAATAAGAAAGATATAGCAAAGCAAGCAAATCATTTAAGATATCAACGGAAAAAGGAACCAGGTATGATACCCTATCAAAGAAGATTGCAGATGCTTCAACTGCTAGAACAAAGTGAAATCGTTTCCCTAAGTGATTTTTGCCAGGCCCTGAGCAATGTTTCGGAATCCACCGTCCGCAGGGACTTGAAAACCCTGGAAGCCGAAGGCCAGATCATCATTCTCCGAGGAGGCGGAGCTTGCCTTAAAAAAGGATCCTACGAGGTCCCGGTCAACTCCAAATCCATCAAGAATGTATCGGAGAAAGAAGCCATCGCCAAGTACGCAGCCAGCCTTGTCAAAGACGGAGAATCCATCTACCTTGACTCCGGCAGCACACCCCTGCGTATGGTCCAGCACCTGAAGAATAAGGACATCACCGTAGTAACCACCAACGCCATGATCCTTCAGGAAATTCAGGAATCCAGGCTGAAATGCATCATGATCGGAGGAGAAATCAATATCTCAACCGCCTCCGTCCTGGGAACCAAAACAAACAGCGAGCTGGCAGCCATGTTTTTTGACAAAGCCTTCCTGGGCTGCAATGGCTTCTCCGAACAAGCCGGCGTCAGCACACCGGACATCCGGGAAGCCGAGAAAAAACAGATCGTAAAACGGAACTCCACGGAGACCTTCGTCCTTGCCGACAGCAGCAAGAGCGGAAAAAATACCCTGTGCAGAGTTTTTGAACCAGGCGAAGTGCCCATCATATGCGACAAGGAAACGGATGTGCTTGTGGCCAGCGGGAACTATATGATAGCAAAAGGATGAGCGGTGAGCCAGGGGGACTTCGGACCGCCTCCGGCACACTAATGGCATATGAATGATGAATGACTGAGCCGCAGGGGAAACCCTGCGGCTCATTTACTCAAACCGTTCTTTTTCCGGTTTTTCGGGAATGGATGCCGGATATTTCCCGTCAAAACAGGCAGCGCAGTAACTGTCCTGATCCCTGCCGGGGACCAGAGTCCTGGCCCGGTCAACAGACAGGAAGCCCAGGCTGTCAGCCCCTATGATTTTGCAGATTTCTTCTGTGCTGTGATTGCAGGCGATCAGATTTTCTTTGGAATCGATGTCGGTTCCGTAATAACACGGATTGATAAAGGGGGGCGAGGAGATTCTCATGTGAATCTCTCTGGCCCCTGCTTCTTTTAACAGGTTTACGATCCTGGCTGAGGTGGTACCTCGTACGATGGAATCATCGATCAGTACAATTCTTTTCCCTTTCAATACGGAGGATACCGGGTTGAGTTTCAGCCGGACCAGGTTTTCCCTCTGATGCTGGTCGGGTGCGATAAAGGTCCGGCCTATGTATTTGTTTCGCATAAGCCCGATCCCGTAGGGGATGCCGGATGCTTCTGCGTAGCCCAGGGCTGCGTCCAGGCCCGAATCGGGTACACCGATGACCAGGTCGGCCCGGGCCGGATGGTCCGTGGCCAGATACCGGCCGGCCTGTTTCCTTGCCTCATGAACAGAGGCACCTTCTATATAAGAATCCGGCCTGGAGAAGTATATGTATTCGAAGACGCAGAGAGAAGGTTTGCATTTGCCGCAGTGGCTGGTGATGGACCGGAGGCCGTCTTTGTCTGCGATTATGATTTCTCCGGGCATAAGATCCCTTTGCCAAAGAGCGCCTACGGCGTCCAGGGCGCAGGTTTCGGAGGCGAAGACAATACAGCCTTCGGAGGTGATTCCGTAGCAGAGAGGGCGGAGGCCGTGAGGATCCCGGCAGGCGATTAGCTTGGCCGGAGAGGTCATGACCAGGGAATAAGCCCCCTCCAGCTCTTCCATGGACCGGCAGACGGCTTCTTCGATGGAGGGACAGGCCAGGCGTTTTTTGGTAATGATATAGGAAATCACTTCGGTATCACTGGTGGTCTGGAAAATGCATCCGGATAATTCCAGCTGCCTTCGCAATTCAAAGGAATTGGTCAGATTTCCGTTGTGGGTCAGGGCAAGCTGGCCTTTTACATGTCTGACCACCATGGGCTGGGCGTTGGCAGGAGAGGGAATGCCGCTGGTAGAATAGCGGACATGTCCCACTGCAATCTGTCCTGATCCCATCCTTTCTAATTCTTCTTCTCCGAAAACCTCATGTACCAGGCCCAGGCCTTTGTGATAGCGGATCAGGCGGTCTTCGTTGATCGCGATGCCGCAGGATTCCTGCCCCCGGTGCTGGAGGGAAAATAAACCATAGTAGACCATCCGGGCCAGATCCCTTTTTTCCTGTGAAATGATCCCGAAAACACCGCATTCCTCTCTGACTTTTTCTGTCCTGTCCATCCTTCGCCTCTTTCTCTTATTCCACATCTCTTAGTGCAGCCAGATCTTCCTCGCCGGTGCGGACCTTGAAGACCTTCTGTACCTGATAAACAAAAATCTTCCCATCTCCGATGTGACCGGTGTAAAGGGCCTTCTTGGCGGTTTCAATCACCTTGTCAACCGGAATGTTTCCCACGATTACTTCTATTTTCATTTTGGGGAGAACATTTACATCCAGTTCAACACCACGATATCGTTCCCCGGCTCCCTTTTGTATACCGCATCCCATAACCTGGGTTACGGTCATGCCGGTTACACCCAGTTCATTTAAGGCATTTTTTAACTTTTCATAGCGGGAATGCTTGGCAATAATGGAAACCTTGTGCATTCCCGGCGTGTAGTCTTGGTCCGGAATCGTACTTTGAGAAAGAACGACCGGAACAGCTGCGTTTTTCTTAGCGGTGCTTGCCTTTTCGTAATCATCTTCTCCCAGATCTGTATTTTCATTGATTTCCATCCCGGTTGAAAAGTCCACGATGGTAAAGCCGGAGTAGGCAGAAGGAAGTCCGTGTTCTGTTGCATCCAGACCAAGGATTTCCTCCTCTTCGCTGACACGAAGGCCCA
>CAMOVS010000216.1 GCA_946627575.1 uncultured Lachnospiraceae bacterium | reverse complement strand
ACGAATAACGAAGGAAGTTGGAGGAAAATCATGTTTGATTTTTTCAAGCCTGGCAAAAAGGCAGCGAAAGCCAGTCTGAACATTATTATTATCGGCTGCGGCAGAGTGGGCACCACCCTGGTGGAACAGTTAAGCAAGGAGAAGCACGATATCACCATCATTGACAATAAAGAAAGAAAGGTCCGCCTTTTATCCGAGATGTATGATGTCATGGGTGTGATCGGCAATGGTGCCAGCTATGATGTACAGCAGGAGGCGGGTGTCGAGGAAGCCGACCTGCTTATAGCCGTTACGGATTATGATGAACTGAATCTGCTCTGCTGTACCATTGCCAATCAGGTGGCTGACTGTGCTACCATTGCCAGGGTCCGCACACCCGACTACAGCAGGGAGTCCAAGTATTTAAGAGACCGTCTGGGACTGGCTATGATCATTAATCCGGAATTGGAAGCGGCCAAGGAAGCGGCAAGGATTCTTTACCTGCCTTCCGCCCTGGAAGTCAGTTCCTTTGCTCATGGTCAGGCTGAATTGATTAAGTTCAGAATCCCGGAGGGAAATGTTCTGGATGGCATAACTCTTTCTGAACTGAGGGGCAATATTGAACCGAATCTTCTGGTCTGCGGTATTGAAAGAGAAGGAGATATCATAATTCCTTCCGGAGATTTCCATATGCAGAAGGAGGATGAGGTTTTGATTGTGGCGGACCGCCATGTGACCCGGGGGTTCTTTGAGAAGATCGGCTTTCAAAGCAATTCGGTTAAAAACTGCCTGATCGTAGGCGGCGGTATGGCCTCCTTCTATCTGGCGCAGGAACTGATCTCCATGAATATCCAGGTTAAGATCATAGAAAGGGACAGTAAGCGCTGCGAAGAGCTTTCCATCCTCCTGCCCAAGGCTGTCATCATTAACGGCGATGGGTCGGATGAAGAGCTTCTGGAAGAAGAGGGAATCGAATATGTAGAAGCTTTTGTCCCCCTGACCGGCATCGATGAGGAGAATGTTTTTCTCACCCTTTTTGCCAAACAGATCTCCCATGCCAAGTGTATTACCAAGATCAACCATATCAATTTCCGCAACGTTATTAACAGTCTGGACCTGGGCAGTGTGATTTATCCCAGATACTATACCTCGGAGGCGATCATCGCCTATGTCCGGGCCAAGCAGAATGCATCGGACAATGCGGTAGATACCCTCTATCATATATTTGACAACCGGGCTGAAGCCCTGGAATTCAATGTCCAGGAGGTTTGTGAAGTGACGGACATTCCTATCAGGAAGCTTAAGCTCAAGGATGAATTGCTCCTGTGCTTTATCAACCGGAATGGGAAGATCCTGATTCCCTCCGGTCAGGACCGGATCCGGGTGGGTGATACCGTCATGGTTATGACCAAACATGAAGGCCTGGGTTCAATCACCGATATTCTGGCCTGAAGGAGGCAGCTGCTATGAATAGTTCGATGGTACGTTATATTCTGGGCTATGTTCTTATGATTCAGGCAGGGCTTATGATGCTCCCTATCATAACGGCTGTAATATATGGGGAAAAGCAAGGCATAGCTTTTCTTATCACAGCTCTGATGTGTGCCGGTCTGGGCAGGCTGATGTCCTGGAAGAAGCCGGACAATGATGTGTTCTATTTTAAAGAGGGGTGTGTCAGCACCGCTTTAAGCTGGATTCTGATGAGTGTTTTCGGGGCCCTCCCTTTCACCCTTAACGGGGATATCCCGGATTATACCAATGCTTTGTTTGAGACCATATCCGGCTTTACTACCACAGGATCCAGTATCCTGGCCAATGTGGAAGCCCTTTCTCACTGTTCTTTGATGTGGAGAAGCTTCACCCACTGGATTGGCGGTATGGGTGTATTGGTTTTCCTGCTGGCCATCCTGCCCATGGGCGGAGGATCCCGATTCAATCTTATGAGGGCGGAAAGCCCCGGACCTTCTGTCGGCAAGCTGGTTCCTAAGGTGCGTTATACCGCCCAGATTCTTTATTACATCTATATGGGTCTTACCGTACTGGAAGTGATCCTGCTCCTGGCGGGACACATGCCCCTTTTTGACTCGCTCTGTACCGCTTTTGGTACGGCAGGTACCGGAGGATTCGGCGTCAAAGCGGACAGCATTGCCGGTTATTCCCCCTACCTTCAGTGGGTTACGGGTATCTTTATGATGCTCTTTGGCATAAACTTCAATGCCTACTACTATATCCTTTTCCGTCAGGTGAAAAAGGCGGTATCCATGAAGGAAGTTCAGGCCTACCTGCTGATTATATTCTCCAGTGTGGCTTTTATCACCGGGAGTCTGGTCAAAAGCTCGATCGGTTTCGGGAAAGCCTTGAGGGATGCCTTCTTCCAGGTTGCTTCCATCATTACCACCACCGGTTTTGCTACGGCTGATTTTGATAAGTGGTCCATATCCTGCCGGACCATTCTGGTTCTGCTTATGTTTATCGGTGCCTGTGCGGGCAGTACCGGCGGCGGCATCAAAGTATCAAGAATCATCGTGATGTTCAAAACGGTGGTTAAGGAACTGAATTCCTACATTCATCCTAAGAGCATTAAAAAGATTAAGATGGATGGCAAGGCCGTGGAACATGAGGTGGTCCGGGCGACCAACGTCTTCCTCATCACCTACCTGATCATATTTGTATGCTCTGTATTCATCTTGTCCCTGGAAGGGCACGGACTGGTGACCAATTTCACAGCGGTAGCGGCTACCCTTAACAATATAGGGCCCGGTCTGTCCGGTGTAGGTCCCACGAAGAACTTCCTCTTTTTCCATTATCCGGCCAAGTATGTCCTCATGTTTGATATGTTGGCAGGAAGATTGGAGCTATTCCCGCTGCTGATCCTCTTCCATCCCACCATATGGAGGGATATGCTCAAGCAAAGGGCCAAGAGAGTCAAAGATAAAGTAGGCAAATAGAATAAGAAAATGTGCCTGTCGCTTTTGTATTTAGCTTGAGGAGGCGCATAAGCGGATAGGGGAGAGAGATCTTCCCTATTCTATCTATAAGAAAGAGTAATCCCTAACTGCAGATATAGATTCAGAACACACATTGTTGACTTCTAATATTAATTAGACTATACTAACATAGTGTGTGAAAGTTGTGTTCCCGGATTCCGGGATCTGGCTCGGCAGATTGAGGGATGACTATGAATAAGTATGTAAAAGATTCGCAGCAAGAAGAAGACAGCATCATTATTAAGAAGAATCAGATACAGAAGGAAAGAATCCTGGCTCAGCTTAGGATGCAGGGATGCCGGATCACCCGACAGAGAAAAATGCTTCTAGATATTATACTGGAAGGAGATTGTTCCAGCTGCAAGGAGATCTACTATAAGGCCACGGAAGCTGACAGCGGGATTGGAATTGCGACAGTATACCGGATGGTAAATATCCTGGAAGATCTGGGAGCGATCAGCCGCAGAAATATGTATCGTGTCAACGAGAAGGATGCCCTATCCTGGTCCGGCGGCTGCGTGATCGAATTTGATGACGGTTCA
>CAMOVS010000215.1 GCA_946627575.1 uncultured Lachnospiraceae bacterium | reverse complement strand
CAGGGACCGGGACTCAATTATAAAGCAAGCGCCTCTGTAAAGAAGGGAACCAAACTGACTTACCTGAACCAGTCCAAGACCGACAGCCGCGGAGTCAACTGGCATAAAGTATCCTACAAGGGGAAAGCCCTTTGGATCTCTTCCAGATATGCCGTATTTGCATAGGAAATGCATAAGGATGCCTGGATAAATCATTCAGTATCCTATGATTTATAAAAACAGATAGAGGGATTCATCCGAATCATTAGAGACCGCCTACTGTGTAGAACACATGGCAGGCGGTTTTCTACGCCCCTGAATCAGCCGGCGCTCGGGAACACACTTAGGGTCAGACCCCCTTACAGAGACTTATCGACTTAAGAACTCTGTAAGAGGGCCTGACTTTTTCCTTTGTAACTACTATCAAAGCTGGAAACCTGCTTTCTTACCGGACCCAGGTAACCGGATTGCCCGTCCGCCTTAATTCGCATACCGGCTGACTTTTGGCATACCCAAGGGAAAGGCCGCCGGTGACTGTTTCGTCTTCTCTCAGACCAAGCTCTACGAGCTCTTTTCGGATGTTCAGATTATCATCCAGCCAGTGGAGCTGGTTGATATAGCAGGATCCAATTCCCAGATCGGCAGCCTGGAGCATCATGTTTTCGATCATCATGGCAGAATCTGCCATGGCATTACCATACCCTTTCTTATTGGCAACAACAATGAGAACCGGGGCCTGGTAATCATAAATATAATTCCCTTCTTTTGAACGGAGAATACTGTTTTTCAGGCTCTTGTAAGTGTCTTCGCATACCTCCATTTTAGCAAACTCCTGCCGGACCAGCTCCTGCAGTCTGCGAAGAACTTTATGATTGCTAATCACAATTCGATGGGTTGTCTGACTGTTTCCCCCACTGGGAGCATAGGAACCTGCTTCCAGGATTATGGAAAGATCTTTTTCATCAAGGGGTCTTTCCTCAAAACTGCGGATTGACCTTCTGTTTTTAAAAATACTGCTGCATGAGCTCATGAATTGTCCTCCTGTTTTTTTCGGCTATTCTTATTCTGTATTTTCCGTGATGCCGGCGACCTGCCGGAACGGTTCCTTCAGGGCAAACATTGAATGGAGCGAGGCTTGAGTCTGATGATAAGGGAACCCCTCAGATTCGACATCCTGTCATGTAAGCAGGTCATCCCTGTAAAGTGGACCTTCGGGTCGTCCGCCATGAAATGAAGAATATCCATGGCATCTGCCGGATCATCCGGTATCCCGTAGGGCTCTGTCCTGGCCAGTCCGGCGATAAGAAGAGATTGAGACATCTTAAAACAGATATGCATAATCGCCTGATCCAGAAAGGGCTGACATCCCTCCATCAGATGGATCTCTGATTCTCCACAAAAGCGCCTGTAATAGTCTTCTCCGACCAGGTCCATGGTTCCTACAGGATCAGCCAGTGATACCACTCTGCAACCTGCTTTTATACAGGCTTTAATATAAAGGATGCTGGCATCTGCAATTTTGTGGAGGATCTCTATGAGAAGCTTGCTTTCCTTTTCAAAGCACAAGAATAGATCCAGGGGATCCATCAGGGCAGCCAGAATAGAAAAAGGAGCCGCCGCCTCCAGCACCAGATTCTGGCCGGCATAGGCCGGGATGGTCTCAAGGACCGCCTGTATAAGAGGGTCTGACAGAAAGTCGGGTTCCAGCCCCTGAAGCTGCGAGAGATCCTGGAGACAATAGTCGCCGGGGATATAAAAGCTGTCTTTCTTTATCCCTCTATTTATGATGTTGGTACCCAGAGCGACAGCTTCCAGATTCTGCCAGAGCGGCAGGATATACCGGGCACCTTCAGCACCTGCTGCCTGCCCGGCTCCCATCTGCTTTTTAATATAATCCGGGTTGGCCATGGCCTGCATCAATTGCTGATCCGGTCTGCCCGGGACCTTTCTCATCTCAATCGAGGGGCAATTCCAGTTTGCCGTATGAAGATTCAGTTCTTTTATCATGATAGCGGCTCCTCTGCTTTTTCACAAAAGAGGTTAAAAACTACATGTTCCACATCATTTTACCTTATTATAATCATCATTTATTATAATTATAATCGACAAAAGACAAATAATATAGTTTTTTTCGTAATCACGATCCTGTCAGCAGTTCAATAATAAAACCGTAGAAAGAGGCAGCGCAAAATGCACATTGCCGGGTTGGGCGCTCATGAAGTATAATAAAAACGGGTCATTACTTATCCAAAGGAGGTGATGGGTATGGGTCTGTATGCAATTGGGGACCTGCATCTGCATTATCAGTCTGTTTTGAGAGCACCAGGGCAGCTGCACGGTCGTGTGTGGAAAAAACATGAGGAGAAGTTTCGAAAGAACTGCGGAAAGCTGATGACGGAGGATGATACCCTTGTCCTTGTCGGAGACCATAGCTGGGGGAAAAAGCTTTCCGAATGTGAACAGGATCTGCAGTATATCAGTGACCTTCCCGGCCGGAAGATCCTGACGAGGGGAAACCACGACATGTTCTGGGACGTGAAAAAGACCGGGCAGCTAAATGAGCTCTACCGGCCTTGCCTGACATTTCTCCAGGACAGTTATGAGGTTTATCAGGATTACGCCCTTGTCGGTACGAAAGGGTTCACTTTTGAAGGACCTTTTTATATCTCCAGAAGCATGGAAGGGAACCCTTCGGCAGGAGTTCCCGTAGCAGACGGTCGGGGCCGGATCATCGGATGGGATGAAGAAGCGGAGATTCACGCCAAGAAGCTGGTGGATCGTGAGCTTGCGAGACTGCGGAAATCTTTTGAACTGGCGAAATCAGACGGATATCGAAAGTTCATTATGTTCCTGCATTATCCTCCAACCAATATTCTGGAAGAACGCAGCGGTTTTACCGATATGGCAGAGGAGTATGGTGCCGAGCAGGTGGTTTATGCACACTGCCATGGGGAAAGCCGGTTCCATGACAGCATACAGGGAGAATTCCGTGGGCGTGTCTACCATCTGGTTTCGGGAGATTATCTGCGCTGGAAGCCCCTGAAGATCCTGGCCTGATCCGAGGAGATATGGACACCCTCCAGGATCAACTATGCGCATCCGTGTCATGTATAATGAATACTATACGAAAAGATCCAGCAAAGCTGCCTGACATTCACCGATGATCCTTAGCTTATGCCACTTGGATAAAGCAGCATTTGCCTCGGTTTTGCTCATAATCTCCCTTATTCCGTCGGGGTCACCCTCTACGAAACATTGGTCGATCTTATTTAACTCCTTTATAATGTCTTCCGTTTTTTGTGAGGCTTCCGTGGTCTCTGTTCTGTAAATGGTGTCCGGATTATCGCCAAAGAAGCTGCGATAGAGGTTGATCTTATCCTCGTCAAGAAGGTAGTTCCGGACTTCTCTTCCGAACATCTTTTTTCTGTCCTGCAGAGTTTCCTTGTCTCTTTGCATCTCTCTTTTCATCGTGCGGATCTTGGATTTGAGGAAAGAAGTTCCTTTGATGAATACCGCATAATCCTCAAATACGGA
>CAMOVS010000214.1 GCA_946627575.1 uncultured Lachnospiraceae bacterium | reverse complement strand
AGATATCATCGGATACAGGATCCAGGCCCTTGTATCTTATTTCCGGGGGACTGATATCATAGATCAGGGACAGCGTCCTGACAGGACTATCCTGACCCGCCCCATCTTTCACATACATTTTTATCTCATGGCAGCCTTCCTGCTCGAGAGTCAGAACCGACTCGTAAGTCCTTTCCTCCTTGTCCCTCTTTTCCACCCACTCAAGCCTGTAATCCTTAAGGGAAAGGCTGTCAATCACCTTCCCGTCCGCATCCAGGACCTGATCTTCCAGCTGCAGGAAACGAGGATGAAAATGGTCTTCTCTCACCCGGATCCGAACCGCCGGTCTTACATCCATAGACCCTTCTACAGCTTGGCAGCTTATATCGGGCGGGCTATGATCCACGGTAAGCAATGGACTGGTATAAAGGCCTTCTTTAAGGCATGCTTCCGTTTCAGCTGCTTCCTCAGCTATCAGGGAGCGGCCCGCCGCATCTGTACCACTGATGCGAATCCTGTAATGACCTTCTTCACAAAAGTCAAGGATAGTCCTGTATGTATTCTCCGATATTTTTTCCCATTTTTTTACAAAGGCATAGTCTTCCGGAGATGCCTGCTCACTCTTTTCTCCTGATATATTCTCCCCTGAATCATCCCGCAGAATCTCAAGCCTGATCCTGTCCGGATCAAAAGTGTCATCTTTGAGACATATGACCGTCCTTGCCCTTCCAGGGTCAAAGAAGGCCTCCCCGTCCGAAGACTCTATGGCCGCCAGATCGACTGAAAAATCCTGGCCGATCTTCTCCGGAAGGCAGACTTTTTCCGTGATCCGGATAAGTTCCTCATAAGAAACTTCCAGCAAAGGGGAAGAGGCATCAATGATAAAATCCTCACTGTCTCCGTCCCGGACTCCCTGCAATGCATGCCCCATTCGGTCCTCACAGTAGAATATTGCCTTCCATTTCCCTTCTTCAAAGAATTGTACCCTTAGCTCATATACATCTTTTTCTATCTGAAGTATTTGAAATCCCGGAAGGCTGATTCCTCCATCCCCTTCTCCGAATTCACTATTTTCCACGGATCTCCTGGCTCTTGTATCCTGTGGAATCATACGGACCTGAACAGATTCCGGATCCGGATCATGGCAGGCAAATACCAGAACAGCTTCCACAGCCCCGTCCGTGCAGAGTACCCCCTTATAGGAAGAGGACTCTCCCTTAGCAAGAATTTCAAATCCTTTTATAATATAAGGAGATGCCTCTTTCCCTGCCTCCTCTTCTTCAGACAAGCCTGATACTGCTTCCGTCTGACCGGAATCAGCAATTCTGTCCGCTTCCCCGGTCTGTGCATAGGCCGGGCTGAAACCATATAGGCCTAGGGCCGCTCCAAGAAGAAGCCCAATCAATATAGCTGCGATCCCCTTCTTAGCCTTCTTTGCTTTTCTTCCTCGCTTCCTGCCCCGCTTTCTGCCCAAAAGGACACCGACAGAACGATATATACGGGCGGCCAGAAACCATACGGCTCCGGCCAGAAGAAGGAGAATTCCCAGCTCAAGGCAATATCTTTTCACCTGGGCCATCAGCCGGATGATCTGTCTCATTCTTCTTTCATATTCTGTCTGCAAGGCTCACCCCTCCTTTCTCTCGGCAATTGCCTGCAATTCTCATAGATTACCTTTCAATCATTCTGTTTTTACAGACTCTTTTTCCATGTCTGCCTTTCTCTCCGCATCCTCCAGAAGTTTTTCCAGATCCCGATAATCCCGGTCCGATCTTCTCTGCCTAAATATCTCCATCCTCGATATCCTGCCTTTGAAGCTACCCTGCTTCTCTCCTGTCCGTATTCTTCGGATCTCACGGTGCATATCTCCCGCAGTAATTCCGTCTCTGGCAAAGCAATCCGCATACATGGAGATCTCCATCAGAACTTCTTTGGATATGTAATAGGCTGCGGCCACTTCAGCATCGGCAGATTCCATATCCAGATCAGCCCGGTTCAATTGGACCAGGACCGCAAAAAAATCTCTGTAGCTTTTATCAGTTTCTCCGTTTTGATCTCCGCGATCAATGTAGGTCCGGTAGTAGTCGGAGATTCGCCTGTAGCAGCCTGCCCTCTTTCTTTTTCCTGAATCAAAAGCAGGTGCCTGTGTTGTCCATACGGCATCAAACCAAGTCCAGGCATCCCTCTTCCCTTCTTTCCCTCCCATATCGAAAAAACATGCCAGCCCCATGTCATAACAAAAAGCGCAATACTCAAGGGTATTCTTTTTCCTCAGAAGATCCAGGCAGCATCCATCCCGCACAGGATGGCTTGTCAGGCTGATGATGGCGGTTTCGTCAGCTGTGGACAACTCTCCATCTTCCCTGTAGTCATCCAATATGTTCCGGTATATCCATCCTTCTTCCGGGACCAGCTCCAGGGCCATGGAATAATACCGTGTCTTATCCTGATTGTCAGAAGCATACAGAGCCTGATTGCTATAGAATTCCGCCAAAGACCGAATCTTGCTCTTTCTGACATTCCCTGTAATGGCAGAAGCCAGGAAGCAGAGGATAGCGGCTGCGATAATGACAGCCTGAATCACAAGCTTCTTTTTCTCTTTATCCAGAAAAGCCGTGCCGGATTCCTCAAGGTGTCCAAGGGCATAGGATAAATCCTCCATGGATGAGAATCTCTCCTCCGGGTCCGGCCGGGTACAACGTTCTATAATGCTTTCCAGACCGGGAGAAACATGAGGGAGCAGCTGTCGAACCGGCAGGAGGGTATAGGGCGGTGCCGAGGGATCCTTTCCGGTAATCAGCTGATAGAGGGTAACGCCAAGTCCGTATACATCTGTCCGGTCATCCGATTGGCCGCATCCTCCGTATTGCTCCGGGGCCGCATAGCCCCGGGTACCCAGACAGACAGTATCTCCCTCTTCTGTCCCCGAGTACTCCCGGGCTGTTCCAAAGTCGATCAGCTTCAGTTTTCCTCCTTCCTCCACCATGATATTGGAAGGTTTCATGTCCCTGTAGATGATCGGAGGATTGCGGCTGTGCAGGTAAGCCAGCACCCGGGCCAGCTGGATCCCCCAGTCCACAACCTGCTCCTCATCAAAAGAACCCTGCTCCATAAGCAGGTCCCGCAAGTTCCTTCCATGGATATAATCCATGACGATCATTACCGATTGCCGGTAATGAAAAATATCGACGATCCGGGGAAGGCTGGGATGATCCAGTCTGGTAAGAATCTCTGCTTCGCCGGCCAAAACCCTTGAAATCTGCCCGAAATTACCGCAGGTATAGGGACTGATCTCTTTAACCGCCCATTTCTTACCCAGCCTGATATCCTCAGCCTGATAGACAAGACTCATCCCCCCCTGCCCGATTACGGACTGAATACGGTATTTGTCCGAAAGGATAGTGCCGGACTTTAACAGATAATGATATTCCATGTTTACTTCCCTTGTTGTCCGTCACAATCTACGGCTCCATTTTCATCAAGCCACAGGCCGTATCCAGCGACTTGGCTTCCCATTCAAACGAGCAGCAGCCGGCTGCCGCGGACAAGACCACATTCT
>CAMOVS010000213.1 GCA_946627575.1 uncultured Lachnospiraceae bacterium | reverse complement strand
CGTCCCGAACATCAGGGAACACTCTTTGAAACGGCTGTTTTTTCTAAGCCGGTTAACATCATCAAATAGCACCCGGTCCACCGAGGCATAGCGGCAGTAACCGTTCTTCTCGTAACCGTAATCCCGCCCTTTCTGATTCAAGCGAATCTGCCTGCCGATGCAGATGGAAAGCCACCACTTCTGATGGGTGGGCATCTCATAGACCGAATGATATTTGCGGCATAGTTCCTCCTCGATATCATATCCGATTTTGCGCAGGTGGTCGGTTACCGTCTCAATCAGTATCCACATCTCCTGGGTATTGGCCAGGGAGCTTGATTTGTAGCGGCAGATCATCTCTATGATGACTTCTACAGGCGTAATGCCCAGGGGTTCCATCTGGGCCTTGGCCAGAAGTTTTTCTACAGATTCATAGCTGGGCTGGAGGGCGATGCAGAAACGGAGCAGCCACTCTCTGGTCACGATGGCCTTCCCTGCCCGGATCTTGGAAAACTGGGCTTCACAATGGAGGCAGCCTATATCCCTGAGGAACCAGGAAGCCTTCTCATAATATCCATATTCCTCCTCGATCACTTCCTGCAGGCAGCGGCCGAACTGGCGGGTGCCTTCCTGGAATTCCTCCCGGTATCCCTCAATAATCCGGTAGAACTCTTCCATGGTCTGCGCTTCGGCCAGCATAACCCAGAGATCCGTTGTAGCCAGGCTGCGGCTTCCTTCATCCGCAGCTTGTGCCAGGATCTGCTCGACATTCTCCCTGACCCCTTCCATCTCATGAATGGTAAATAGGCCGTTTATAAGGGCAATCCAAAGAGCATCTTCGATATTTTTACAATAGAGTCCATATCCCATGTAAGTCTCCAGCAGAATATGGTTGATCTCATCCAGATCCATCTCAAAGGCCATACCCAGACTGACATAGACTTCCCGGGCGGAAGGCATGGAACCTTTTAGCCAGGACCCGATAGCCTGACGGGTGACGGGCACATAGCTGACTATGCCGTCCTTGCCGGCGCTACGACGGAAAACCTTTTTGGCCAACGATGTATTACTATAGTCAAACCGGTCCATCTTCTCTTCCAGAAATGCTGCAAAAGGTCGGCGGTTTTCCCTTTTTTCAAGGAGTCTCTTTTCAATTTCACGGGTGAATTCATCTGTATCACTGCTTTGCATCAGGTCTCTGTTAAGTGCCATGTGTATCTCCTCATTGATTGATCATTTATCCGCGGGCTGATCATTTTTTGTTCTTAGTAAATAAACGCAGAATACCAAGCAGCTGAACCAGGAGCACCAGGACTCCCAGGACAACAAAGAAGGTCAGCCGCATCTTCTGAGTGGGAAAGAACCATGCCGTGATCTCAATAATCAGGCCTTCGGCCAGGCAAAGCCCCCAGATCTTCCAGAGGGGCCGCCATTCCCCCTTCTGCCTTAAAATATACCAGTAATTCACCATAACCGGAATCCATATGCCCAAAAGGCCAAGGGCGATCTTCCATCGGCCAAGCTTCATGGTATAGTGGGCCAGGTAGAGCATGCAGCCTGTGACAAAGCCCTGGACAATACCGGTAATCAAAAAGGTCAGGGACTCTTCCATTCCGTCTTCCACAGTCCGGACTTCCGCTGTCCTTGTATCAGACTCTTTTCCTGACCCCAGGGGTTCCGCCGGCTTTCTTCGGATTCTTTCTCTGTCGATCCTGCCGGCCCTTTCGGACAGACTTCTAATCTGCAGGCTCTCCTCTCCCGTACCGGTTTTCGGAACGGACCTTCCTTCTCCGGCTCTATTGGCAGATATGTTTTCTTCTTTTTTATGATCCATTTTATTATCCGGTTGAACTTGGGATCTTTTTTCCTCCCCATTTACCATGTAGTCATATAGGGCCTGAGATTCTTTTGCCAGCTCTCTGGTGAGGCTATCGATCTCCCTGTCACTGCGGCCTGTTTCATGGATTAGCCAGCCGACTTCTGCGGCAGTTTTTTCCATATTCCTCTTGGTACAGCCTGCAGCCAGCGTTTTCATATATTGGGCTGCCAGCTTTCTGGTTGGAGTTTCCCTGTGGAGGACGTCCAGGATTCTTTCCACCAGGGGACCATAGTCTTCATCGGAAGCATCCCAGTAAAGAAGCTCAGGGATGTCCTCCTGAATCCGGCTAAGAGGTGGGATCAGCTCCTCATGGCCTGGCTGTCCCAGATAGAGATAGGCCAGGCGGACCAGCTGATTGCGCGAACCCGATCTTCCTTCCAGAAGAGCATCCGCCTGCTCCAGAAAACGGTCAAAGCTTTCCGGATTCTCCATAAAATCATGGGCTAGGCCATGAAAAAAGGCATCGATTAGGGCCGAATCTTCACACCGGGAAGTAAGGGGGTCCCTGCTGTCTCCAGACTGACCGGCCAGCCCGCCCAGACTGAATGTATCCTCTCCCAGAGGTCTCTTTGAGAACACAAAGGGGATTCGGCGGATTTTTTCTCTGGCAAATGATATATATCCGGCCCTTCTGCGCAGTTTCTCCGGAAGCATCTCATGGATCAGCCCCATAATAAGTCTGCTTCTTCCGGCGAACTCTTCCTGCTTCCAATCAGGAGCCAGCAGATTCAGCTGCCGGATATCTCCGGTCACAGTGCGATAAACCATAGCCATCAGAGCTCTGATGGCATCGGGATCCCCGCCCAATTCCTGTAGGAAGACAGACCGGTCCCAAAGGGGGACTTCCAAAGTCACCGGAAGGAGCTCCTGCCCTTTACGCGGAGGATCCCAGCTGTCGCCGGGTGCCAGGTAAGAAGCAGGCGTCACCGGGCTTGCCTCCAGCTGAAAGAGGCGGACCATCTTATTCTTCCTGCCCGCATTGCCCCCCTTTCTGGCCATGGCAGTCATTTTGACATAACCGCAGATCGGGCTGTAGAGGAGCATCTCGACAGGAATGCGGCTCCTGTAATCGGGCATGGCTGCAGAAGCCAGTTTCTCCAATTCACGAAGCAGACGGGAATCTTCCGGTGTCGAAGAAGCGATGATGCCCCATCCCAGCTTCTCTCCGGTAATACTGTGATCCGACCAGCTATAGCTATGTCTCAGATAGGTCGCTTTCACGATAACCATCCCCTTTCCTGCATAAACTTCATAATCATCCAAAGCAGAGGTTCCTCTACGCGGATAGGCCGTACCTTGCTGACGGCCTTAACCACTTTCTCCCCGCCTTCTGTCTTAACGGCGGTCTCGCAGCCCAGAGCAGAGACGGCAAATAGACTGCTGTATTTATAATCATCCAAAGCCTTCTGAAGCCTGTAAACCTTTTGATCAAAGATCTGTCTCAGGACGGTCTGGCGGAGAAAATGGAGGTCCGTATCCATAAAACCATAGCGGATCTGGTCTCTCTGGAAAAGAAGTTCGCTTCCTCGGAACTCCCGGATCTCCTGCAGTTCTTCCAGAAGGTCACTCTTGGCTATGGTCAGAGCCATGTATTTCTGACGAAGCTTCCCATCTCCCAGGGTCGATCGGATAGCCTCCAGGACGATATCCGCTTTTCTCTCGGAGATCAGCCCTTCTCCGCCT
>CAMOVS010000212.1 GCA_946627575.1 uncultured Lachnospiraceae bacterium | reverse complement strand
ACCGATTCTTCCTGAGTTGACTCTCCCACGACCGATGCCTTCCGGGTTGACTCCTGATGACCGGCCTTTTCCTGATCCTGTCCGGAAGCCGCCTGACTATTCTGGCAGGCTCCTGTCACCAGCATAGTCCCCGCCATAATTGCAGCCAGCAAGGTCTTTATATGCATGGCCATTCCATCTCTTCCTTTCTTATTCATTGCTATAGAACAGCGCAGGCATCAACACTGCCTTATCTGGTTTCAAGGCATATGTGAGGCAGCTGAACCTCAAAATAGCATCCATAGTTTATACGACCGGGCCGGTAATTGTCAAATGCCGATGTCTCCAATACTCACGGGAAAGACTAGATCGATTCAAAGGACAGTTCCCAGATATCCGCATAAGTCCCCAGCGGTTCTTCGGTCAGCAGGCACATGAGTATAAAGCTCTCATAGGGATTGACAGGATAGATGCTCATCATATTGCAGCGAGCCAGAATCTCATTGATCTCATCGATATAGGCCATAAACCTTTCCACCGGCCAATCCGGCTCCACCTCGATCGCGTATACAAGGAAAAGAAGGGTGATAAAGTCAAACCTTTCTATTACATTGCTGTACTTCATGGCCCGGCTGATCCTCTGACGGCTCATTCTTTTCTTTTGAAATTGCTTATTCAGGATCGACCGGGATACATTGACCAGGTTGCCTGAACTATTCTTGGGGATGCCGCTGCATAGAATCATCTCAATTTCGGCCGGAGTAGCCTCCTTGCGCTGCTTGCGGCGGTCTCCTCCCTCATCTTCAATACGCACGATCTTGTAAGCCGCCCGTGCCGCCCTTTTGTAAAGGGCCCGGTATTCCTCGGCAATCACATCCGGCATCTTGTCCTGGTGGCTCTTGAGCACGGCCAGATACTCCTTCAGCTTCTGCTCATCCGTAAGAACCCGCTGAATATCCCTCCCCACAAAAAGCTCCAGGGGAAGGCTCTGGCGGACGGAAGCTTCCGCTGAATTATAAAAGTCCGAAACCGTCATTTCCCCGGATGGAAGGCCACCGAAGATATCATCCTCCGAACCCGAAGCCGTAAAATCGATGGAAACAGGCTTGATGTCTGCCTCGGTCAATTGGTCATAATAGTCCAGGTATTTCTTAGCAGCACTGTACTCAAGACCATAATGATAACAATACCAGAAAACCGTCTCTCTGGGATCTTGAAAACGGAAATCCTGTTCCTTCAGAACCTTGATCAGGAAATCTGAAACCTCCGAATCCGTCATTTTCAAGCCAAAACCAAGCAGGAAAACATTATCCCTGGTGGCGGACTCCTTACGGAGCCAGTAGCGGACGGTCGCCTTCCACCGGACCTCAATCTCGTTAAAAGATCCCGGTGCATGGTTCTTCTGAAAACTGTCAATGATGATCTTGGTGTAGACATCCTCCTTCACCCTGGCAAAGGGAGTCTGCTGGGGATGCCTCTCATAGATGTAACGCTTAAGATAATCTTTAAAGGACACGATCTTCATCTGCCCCAGAAGATAATGGTATATAGTCTCCGAGTCCATCTCCCGGAACTCACGGGAATCCATGATCCGGTTCATGTCCAGGACAGACCGGCGAGTATACTCATAGTCTTCGATGGTATGAGTGATATCGAACTCCATGTGACCCAGGTATTCCACCCGGGAGGATTTCCGACCGGACTTTTCCTGATTCAGTGCGGCTTCCTTTGACACAGCTTTCTCAGGCATAGAAGCTTTTGAGAAGAATTCTTTTGAGGTTGCCTTTTTTGAGAGTGCTTCTTTGTAGGACGGTTCCCGGCTCCGCGGACCGGCATTCAGATAAGGAACGCCATCCTCCGCCAGGATCCTCTCTCCACAATATTCACAATACAGAGCATCGGCTTCATTTTCCCTGCCGCAATAACCACAACGCAAGTCCTTCCCTCCCCAAAACAAGGCCTGACAATCACTTCTGTCTTATGATTGCTGATGATTCTGTAATAAGTGAAAAACAATCATCGATTATTTTCACCTTACTACATTTTTATCATACCTGTCCGGGAACTGCAATAAAAGGTTCAGCCCGGGACCGGTTCACATAAAAAGGATCGCTAAGAGTCCGGCGTGATCTCTACACAATAGAGGCTGCCGCACTTGCGGCAGCCTCTCAATATCATTTATCCTTGAATCCTTTGGTAACGCTTCCATTAAAGTTATTGCCCTTATCATTGGCAAGTTCCCTCTCCATGTCCGTTTTATTCTTATATCCTTTTACATAGTTCGTACCCCATCCTTCCAGATTATACTTCAGATCCGTTTCTCCAAGAGGAGAAGAAGCATAACAATCCGGAATCTTACCGTCTTTTTCCACGATGACATCCTCAAATTCGATCGGTATATATATATTCTGAGTCTTGAATGCGCCTTCTCTGGATGTTACCTGAACCGTATAGATCAGGTCCACATAATTATTGGCATCCCAGGTCTCCTGGTACTTACTCATGAACACATAGCTTGCTGCGTATTGGGGTTCGCCAATAGAGACGTATTCATTGATCCCGTCGAAATAATCAAGGATAGCCTTCTCTGCACTGGGCTTAAGCGATGTCAGAACCTGGTCGTTCACATCGCCGGCAGTCCTAAGATAATAATCGATATCTCCTGCCTTTACCTTATATTCAACATCTGTCTTTTTCTTATCGATAATATAACCATTGGCCGCTGCTTCATTTTCGTCAATCTGAGACGGATCAAAGCTGACCTTCAGGGTATCGTCCAGAGCTATATTATCTGTCTTGTCCAGATGAAAATATTCGCTATATATTTCTTCTTTGTCACCGGTATAGATGACCGAGGCCGTGGCATAAGGAGCTCTTCCATTGAATTCGATCTCATAATCACCATCCAGGGGACTGTAGAGTTCTGCTTCCTCAAGATCTTTGATCTTGTAATCGGTTTCAGAACCTTTTAGAATAACTCCCAGAACTTTAGCTGCATCTTTGGCCTCTTTGTCATATTCGACCTTTATATGAATTGTATCACCATTCTTCAGGTTTTCAGTCTTATCACAGCTATACTTAATCCCGCCGCTGATAAGAGTAGAATATGCCGAATACATCCTCGCGTAATCACCACTGAAGACATATTCATCGTCACTCATTTTCCTGTACTTGCTGCCCATTGCTTTGGCAAGGGCTATATCAAGCTTATCTTTATCCAGATAGACTTGACTCTTTGCATATCCATCACAACCATCGATCTCCATCTTATAGGTTGTTTCCAGATCTACGGTTCTTCTGGCCCGAATCAATAAAACAATCCCTACGATAATCCCGATCAGCAGCAAGCTGCCGGCAACGATACCGATGATCAGTTTCTTCTTCGCCTCGGGGCTCATCCCCTTCTTCTCATGATAAGCAGGCTGGCCGGCCGGCCCATAGCCCCTGCCCGGTCCGGGAGGATAAGATCCGGGTCTGCCGGGACCTGCCGGCCCTGCAGGCGGCGGGCCCGGATAAGCTCTTCCGGGACCATCAGCATATCCGGGACCATCCGGTATTCTCCAGTTTCCGGGA
>CAMOVS010000211.1 GCA_946627575.1 uncultured Lachnospiraceae bacterium | reverse complement strand
GTGAAAAAGGTGAAGATCGTGGAGGTATGAGAGACGGCATGTCCGGGCCACCGACAGGAGGCCCGGATGGGAACTTCGGCGGCGAGAGCGGTCATGGACCCGGAGGATCCGGCGGAAAGGGGGATTGATCGATGAGACAGGTCGAGCATGTAATTACCCTTCTTGACGTATCAAAACATTATGAAGTAGGCGGCCAGCAGGTCAAAGCCCTTGATCATGCCAGCCTTTCCATTGACCGGGGAGAGTTCGTCAGCATTATCGGCCCGTCCGGCAGTG
Organism: uncultured Lachnospiraceae bacterium; assembly: GCA_946627575.1. Taxonomy (GTDB): domain Bacteria; phylum Bacillota; class Clostridia; order Lachnospirales; family Lachnospiraceae; genus Anaerobutyricum. Next base: position 3,297 of record CAMOVS010000211.1, on the reverse strand, counting down.
GGAAATCAACCATGATGAATATTATAGGCTGCCTGGATCAGGCCGACCAGGGGACCTATCTGCTCAATGGTCAGCCTATCGAGGATTACAAGGAAAATGAACTGGCGGTTATCCGCAATCAGCAGATCGGTTTTGTCTTTCAGAATTTCAACCTGATTGGAAGTCTGACAGCCTGGGAGAATGTTGAACTTCCCCTGATCTATCAGAGGACACCTAAAGGTGTTCGCAAGGAAAAGGTGGAAAAGGCTCTTCGGCGAGTCGGACTCCATGGACGGAAGGATCATCTTCCGGGGGAACTGTCCGGAGGTCAGCAGCAAAGAGTGGCCATAGCCCGGGCTCTGGTGACGGAGCCCTCTCTCTTTCTGGCTGATGAGCCCACGGGTAACCTGGACTCTGTAACCGGAGAAGAGATTATGGCTATTTTTCATGAATTGCATGACAAGGGCAATACCATTGTTCTGATCACCCATGATGAGGGGGTCGCCCGGCAGGCGGAACGAATTCTGAGAATCCGTGACGGCAGGGTGACCGAGGCCGGTTCCGGTCCGGCTGCGGAAAGGAGTGATGGCTATGATGCTTCGTGAATCCTTCCGCATGTCCATCAAGGCGGTTACAGCCAATAAATTGAGAACTTTTCTGACTATGCTGGGAATCATAATAGGAGTAATGGCCCTGGTGGTTCTGGTATCCATCGTCAACGGGGCATCCGATTCGGTATCGGAATCCATAAATTCCATGGGGACCAATACCCTTACGGTGAGGATCAGCGACAATAAAGACAAGCCACTGACGTTTTCGGGTCTGAATGAGCTTGCCGGGAAGCTGGATTCTGTTGAAGCGGTTTCCGTGACTGCTTCCGGACAGGTCACAGCCAGCCGCCAGTCAAGCAGCAAGCAGGGAAAGAATACATACAGGAATGCTTCCTCAGGATCCGATTCTTCAGACGATGGTACGGAGACGGTCAATGTCACAGGGACTTCAGGCACTTATGCCGACATTATGGGGCTTACCTTGACGGCCGGGAATTATTTTAATCTGACGGATGTGGATAATCATACTTATGTGGCGGTGATCAGCCAGGATCTGGCGGAGGATCTGGTCGGGTCAAGGCGGTGTGTAGGAGAGAGCATCCGCCTTTCCGGCAATACTTTTCAGATTATCGGGGTCGTCGAGTCCGGCAGCAGCAGCTCCGGGATGGGCCGCCGCAGGAACAGCAGCAGTTACCGGTCCTATGAAGCCTATATACCCTTTACGACTCTGGTAAGGTTATCGGATTCCGTCTCGCCGGAAGTGACTTCTTTTGCTGCCGCTGCGGTGGATGAAGATCATATCGACCAGGCGGAGGCTGAACTGACGGAGGCCATGCTTGCCAGGCTTGACCAGGACAGTGATGCTTTTTCGGTTCAAAACCAGGCACAGATCGTGGAAACCATGGCTGAGGTGCAGAATACCATGGCCATGATGCTGGGAGGAATCGCGGCTATTTCTCTTCTTGTCGGAGGAATCGGCATCATGAATATCATGCTGGTATCCGTCAGTGAGCGGACCCGGGAGATCGGAATCCGAAAAGCGATCGGTGCCAGCCGCGGACTGATCATGCTTCAGTTCCTGATCGAAGCAATCCTTCTGAGCCTGACCGGCTGTGCCATAGGTCTATTCGGATCCTGGGGCCTTCTGAAGATCGTAGGAATGATTAATGAGACCACCTACCATCTCTCCGTTCCGGTGGCAGCGGTTTCGGTACTTTTCTCCAGTCTGATCGGTATTGTTTTCGGCCTTTATCCGGCCAATAAAGCGGCAGGGCGCAATCCCATCGAAGCCCTGCGATATACGGGATAACTTCTTCCCGGGACGGGATTCTTGGAAAGTTTCGAAAACGAAGGCTGGAAAGCCCCTTTGTCCCTTCATCTTCCTTGACACCAATCAATCAGGTAAAGTATAATCTTTATTATAGTTAAAGGCGGAAAACAACTCGAGCGAGTTTTGAGGAATACTGCTGCAGGATTCTATTTTTGGCAGCAGGCCGCCGGAACGAACCTGGCAGGGGATCTGAAGTAAGATCCGGAGTATATTGATAAGAAAGGACAGGGGATATGTATCAGGATGAATACAAACGCTGGCTCGATGCAGAATTAATTGATTTTGACTTAAAGAAAGAGCTGCAGGATATCGCAGACGATGATGAAGCCATCAAGGAGCGCTTTGCCATCGCTCTTCAGTTTGGCACGGCAGGCCTCCGTGGAACTCTGGGTGCCGGTACCAACCGGATGAACATCTGGGTAGTCCGTCAGGCTACACAGGGTGTTGCTGACTGGGTCAAGACACAGGGCGGAAAACAGCTGGTTGCCATCAGCTATGACAGCCGTCTGAAGGGCTGGAACTTCGCCAGAGATGCAGCGGGTGTACTTGCCGCAAACGGCATCAATGTCGTGATCTATGATGAGCTGATGCCGGTTCCGGCACTGAGCTTTGCGACCCGTTACTATCACTGCAACGCCGGCATTATGCTGACAGCTTCCCACAACCCGGCCAAATACAACGGCTTCAAGGCATACGGACCGGATGGCTGCCAGATGACAGATGATGCTGCTGCCGTTGTTTATGACTCCATTCAGAAGACTGATGTTCTGACCGGTGCCAAATATATGTCCTTTGCTGAGGGCGTTGAAAAGGGCCTGATCAAATTCGTGTCCGACGAATGCAAGAACGCTCTGTATGAGGCAATCGAAGCCCGTCAGGTAAGACCGGGTCTCTGCCGTACAGCCGGCCTGAAGCTTGTCTATTCGCCGCTGAACGGAACCGGTCTGGTTCCGGTTACCCGTGTTCTGAATGACATGGGAATCACCGATATCACGATCGTTCCCGAGCAGGAATATCCGAACGGATATTTCACAACCTGCCCGTATCCGAACCCGGAAATCTTCGAGGCTCTGGAGAAGGGTCTGAATCTGGCCAAGGAAGTCGGTGCCGACCTCATGCTGGCCACCGACCCGGATGCTGACCGTGTCGGTATTGCCATGAAGTGTCCGGACGGCTCCTATGAACTCGTTTCCGGCAATGAAATGGGCGTTCTGCTGCTGGACTACATCTGCGCAGGCAGAATTGAAAACGGTACAATGCCGAAGAATCCGGTTGCTGTCATGTCCATCGTATCTACACCGCTGGCTGACAAGGTTGCCGAGCATTACGGTGTTGAACTGAGACATACCCTGACCGGCTTCAAGTGGATCGGCGATCAGATTGCCCGTCTGGAAGCTGCCGGTGAAGTTGACCGCTTCATCTTCGGTTTCGAAGAGA
>CAMOVS010000210.1 GCA_946627575.1 uncultured Lachnospiraceae bacterium | reverse complement strand
CATGTTCTCTCTGGGAGACTTTACAGGGAAGACGTCGATTAATACCACCATCGATCTGAGTCGTTTCGATCCCGGCATTTATACGATATTCCTTTTTGTCTATACGAGCGACGGAAAGGCTGCCCAGATATTATATAAAGAAAATATAACTTATACAGGGATCACGGCAAAGCCAACCTATAAGGGCAAGTTCGATGTCTATTCCAAGTATTTTTATTATTATCCCTACAATATGGCCATGTCAAACCAGGCCGGAAAGCTGTATATGGAATACAGTGCCAATGGAGGGAAGACCTGGAAGCGAACCGGTTATATGCAGGCCAATCCCATCAAACTGTATATCCAGCAGAACTATACCATAAGCGGTCTTACGGCCAATACAAAATATGTGACCCGAATCCGTTACGGCAATTTTGCGACATACGATAAGTTCACGGCCTCGAACCTGGGCGTGTCTGCCGCAGCCTTCAAGGATGTTTTCGGAAAAACCTGTCTTGGCGACGGGAAAACTCATTTTCTAGGGGGGCCGGTTCTCAATACCGGCACCATTAAGACCGGCAAAGCCGCAAAACCCAAGATTAAGAAGATCTCGGTCAAGGCCATCAAGGTCAAGCGCCACAAGGTTCGCCATTATGGATATTATACCGGCGTATATCTTTATACGGAGAAGTTTTACACCTGCAAGTTCAGGGTGACCATCAAGTTAAAAAAGAAACCGAGAGCTGCTGGTATCTGGGTAAACGGAAGGTTCCTGAAGGGAAACAAAAAGACCTACAAGACTACCTTTACTCCCTACCCGAATTATTATACAAAGAGACCCCCGAAAGGCCTGAAAAAGTACGGGCTGTCTATCTGCTCTTACCAGTCCAAAGCCTACGGAGGCTACTCACCTTTGAAGGTCAAGAAAGTCAAGATCAAATAAGCCCTTATATAGCTTGAAGCGATGATTTACAACACAAATACTTCTGACAAACAAAAATCCATGATTGCTTGTTAAAAATATTTGAAAGAAGAGCCGGCCTTCCCTGCAGGGATAGGCCGGCTCTTATGATTTAGGCAAATGTCTCTATGCAGTCAGCCTCCTTTTGTGTTAAACTATTTATAATACTTTCTCCTGCTCCTGGCAGACCGGAGACCGAGGGTTGCTAATCCCAACACTAGAGGCTTATGTTGACTGGTATGAAAGAGATGTTTCGAAAAATCCATAAAAAAATTACGCTTATCATAGGCCTGTGTTTCCTGCTGAACTCGACCGGATATCTTGCCTGGGTATACCACCTGATGCCGATGGTTGCCCCGAAAACGGCCGATGCCCTATCCATGGGAGCAGGCTATCTTGCCCAGGCGGCAGGGCTTATCCTGTTTGCTCTCTTTCTGTGTCGAAAAGAAACTTTGGCAGACACAAGCCTTTATATATCTCTGTTCCTCAATATGCTCTTCCTGCTTCCTGCTATTTTATCCCGAGGCCTTCTGCCTACTATACTTTTCGGCCTTCTGCTCAATCTGTGCTACGGATGGATCGCGGGATATTATCTTTACAGGCTGACATCCGCCACGGCTTCAGGCGGTCTTGCAAGCAGCCTGGGTGTCGGATACAGCGCATCCATTATCGCCTCCTGGTTGTTATCCCTGATTGGCTACGGATCGAAAACAGGTCTTGATTATTCCAGCTGCATTCTTATCATATGTCTGATACTTTCCACCATCATTATCCTTGTCGTGCAACGGAAACGGGCACAATGTGATACAAAGGCAAATGAAGGTGCCAGCTTAAGTCAATCTTTTCAATTTGCCGGGGAAAAGGATCTTGGACAAAGTCTTTGGATATTGTTTGGGATGATCGTTATATTCAGTATCGTCAACAGCTGCGGGTTCAACTTTCCCTCCGCCCATCTTCAGAATAAGATCAGCATAGAGTTCTCCCGCTTATTCTATGGCGCCGGCCTGGTCATTGCCGGTCTTGTAAATGACAGAAATCGCAGGTATGGGGCTATCTGTGCCCTTGCTGCCCTGGTAGTTCCCTTTATCATGCTGGCCTTGAAGGAAGAACCGGTTCCGGTCTTGGTTTTCTGGGCACTTGGTTATTTCACCTTTGGCTTTTATACAATATACCGGATCATATTGTTTTCAGATATTGCAACATCCAAAAATATCCTATGGATGTCAGGCTTCGGTCTATTGGCCGGACGAATCGGAGATGCGGCAGGAGAAGGGCTGAACCTGATTCTGTCTGAACATGTTACGGTATTCATCGTTATTACAGCCGCCTTGTTCTTCCTATCCGTATTCTTATTCTTCCAGACCGACCAGATTCTGTATCAACCGAAAGCCGAACGGCAAAAGAGCGAAGAGGAGATCTTCAATCTCTTTTCCGCCCGGCATGATTTTACGGCAAGAGAGAGAGATGTATTCCGATTGATCCTGCAGGAAAAATCGAACACGGATATAGCCGAAGATCTGGCTGTTTCAGACAGCACGGTCAAGTTCCATATCCATAATATACTTCAGAAGACCGGCTGCAAAAACCGCATTGTGCTCATCGCCCATTACTTTGGGAATGGAGATAAGAATTATGAAGAAAAATCAAATTATAAAAATTCACGGAACAGATTATAAAGAAAATACAATAGCCCTGTTGGAAAAAGCTGATCTGGCTTCCCACATTCCTTCCGGTAAGGCTAGGATCGCCATCAAGCCCAACCTGGTCTCATCGACCCCGGCTTCTTACGGGGCTACAACCCATCCGGAAGTCATCGCCGGAATTATCGAATATCTGCAGGGACACGGTTTCAACAACCTTCTGATCATGGAAAGTTCCTGGGTCGGCGATAAAACCGAAGACGCTTTCCTTTACTGCGGCTATCAGACTTTATCCGAGACCTATCAGGTTCCCCTGCTGGACCTGCAGAAGGCCGACTCCGTAAAAATGGATTGTGCCGGAATGCAGCTCTCCCTCTGCCGTCCGCCTCTGGATGTGGACTTTCTGATCAACGTCCCGGTCCTCAAAGGCCATTGTCAGACACGGATCACCTGTGCCCTCAAGAATATGAAGGGTCTGATCCCCAATAAGGAGAAACGTCGTTTCCACACCATGGGCCTTCACAAACCCATCGCCCACCTTAACGCCGGCATCCGCCAGGACTTCATCGTAATCGACCACATCTGCGGCGACCTGGACTTCGAAGACGGCGGCCACCCTGTAATAAGAAATGAAATCTGGGCTGCCTGCGATCCGGTTCTGGTCGACTCCCTGGTCTGCCAAAAGCTCCACTATGAACTGGATGATGTCCCCTATATCAGTCTGGCAGAAAAACTGGGCGTGGGAAGTACAGACCTGAACCGTGCTGATATCATAGAAATAAAAAACAAGAGCCAGCTCACAGGTAAGGAAGAAGTACAGCCCCCTCTCCCCCTTCCCCGTAAGGCTGTTCTGGTAGAAGACGCTGTAGAGGAAGTAGAATCCTGCAGTGCCTGCTACGGCGCACTGATTCCTGCCCTGTCCAGATTGCAGGAAGAAGGGCTGCTGGAAGGTATACTGGAAAACATGCAGGACCACAAGATCTGTATAGGCTAGGGCTTCCGTGGGAAGACAGGA
>CAMOVS010000209.1 GCA_946627575.1 uncultured Lachnospiraceae bacterium | reverse complement strand
CATCAGCGTTTTATCACTCTCATGGAGTACATCCCCGGGCAGGATCTGTCGGATCTGATCACAGGCGGACACCTGGCCGGAAAAACCTGGAATGAGAAGATGATGACCTGCCACTTGATCGCTCTCAAGTTCCTGTGGGGCATTGACCACTATATGAGCCTTTACCAGGACGACCCCATAGTCCACCGGGATCTGAAACCGGAGAATGTCATGGCATCCCCGGACGGGTCTTTTGTAAAGATTATTGACTTTGACTGGGTCCATCTCCATGATTCCAACGCCACCTATACGGCGAGAATGGAGCAGAAGGGAACGCCGGGTTATGCGGATCCCAAGTACTGGAACAGTTACATCTGCCGCCAGGAGATGGATATTTATTCAGCCGGCCTGGTTCTTTACTTTATTTATACGGGCCATCATCATTTTCATGGCAGCGGGGAAATCAACCGCTATATGGTGGGGGATGATTACGCCTACCGGCTTAAGGAGATGCCCGGGGTAGAGGAAGGGATCGTAAAAATCATTTCCAGGATGATTGCCCCTGAAAAAGACCGGTATTCTCATGTCCGGGAGATCATCCGGGACCTGACCGCCTGCCTGGACCGATCAGGCTGCCTGCCGGAGATTCCGGAGCTGCTGGGCGATGAATCCTCGGATGAGATCCGCTTTTCCTACCGGGTAGGCGAAGTGAAATACAGCCACTATCTGAAGGATTACCGTTTTGTGCCTATAGAATACGGAACCAGACAGGAACGGTCGCGCAATGGAGTTCTGTCCGGAAAGATCATGGCATTCTACAGGATCGGGAAGAGGATTCATTCGGTCCTTCTTCACGAGGATTGTCATCCGATCCTGGTCCGAAAGCCTGAAGAGGTTAGCGAAGGCGATCTCTACACTTATGGAGGTACCGGAATTGAGGTTCTGGGGATTCGTTCCGTTAAAGAAAGTAGGCTCCATGGGCAAGGAAGACAAAGAAAACCTGGTTCTTCCGGATCAGGTCAGGGAGAATCTGGAGAAAGATAAGGAGAGTGCCTTTACCTTATATCTGGATTTCGTCATCGATGGCACGGCCTCTATGTATTCGGTTTATCCTGCGGTTTATTTTGCCGCTCTTCATTTTCTGGAGAGTCTTTCCCGCTACGAGGTGGTGACCAGCCTGGGCATTACCGTGCTGCGGAGTGAGGAGAATGAGGAAGAAAACGAGCTGGTAACCTTCGATGACGGGACTTATTTTACCGGTGATATCACCCGCTTTTTGAAGAAGCTGAAGAATATACCCCTGTACGGAGGGGGAGAGGATGGGATGGAGTCCGTCCACCGGGCCATCCTCCGTTCCCTGGAGAAGTTCCCCTCCTCCGGCAGAAACAAGGCTTTGATGGTCTTTACCGATGCCAGAGGAAGCGATGATTATTGTGAATATACCGACTTTCCCGTGGGGCAGGCTGTCTTCTTCTGTACGGAGGAGCTGAGCGATGAAGACTTCCGATTCTGTTTTGTAAGAGAGGACGGCTCCTACGATGAGGAGGCGTCTCCTATGTTCATAGGTTTTGAGAAACTGCTTAAACCTCTGAGTACGGAGCTTCTGGAGAATGTAGTTAAGCCTCTGAAAGATCTGATGAAAGGAGTGTCCATAGGCTTATGAATGAGGATAGACGGGCTGTTCTTTTTGGGCAGCCGGACCTTCTCGGCAGACTGAGGGAGATTCCCGCCGTGATCCTGGATCCGGAAGAACGCCGCCTGCCATCTTCGGCAGTTTCTCTTAAGCAATGCTTTAGCCGGGATCAGCTGGATGACAGGCATGTGGATTCTCTTATACTCAAGAAGATTGCCCGGTCTATGGCCCGGCTTATGAAGGACCTGGCAGACCGGTCCATCTGTCCGGGACTCTATGATATGAAAGATATCTATGTCGATATGTCGGGGGAAGACTATCCGGTTTTTCTGACCCGGCCTGAACGCTTTCAGATGGGAGACATGGAACAGGATTATGAATGGTTTCCGGAAGATGAGAGATTATTGCCGGACAGGGTCCTCTTTGATCAGAAAGACCAGGATAAGGCCAACCAGCGTTTTCTGTTCCGGATCCTGGTGGGAAGCTCCAGAGGCAATATCCATTTTCCTCCGGTCCGGTCGGATATGGACTATGCCCAGATCTTTTACAATATATTGCCGGAAGACTGGAAAAGATGGATGGAGGAGGAGAGAGTGGTCTCCAGCAGGGAATGGATTGAGACCTTATCGGCATCCATCGCAGCGGAAGAAGCCTTTGTCCGGCAGATCCATGATAAGGAAGAAAATATCTCAGAAGCCGGGCCGGATCCGGTGGAAGACGGTTTGAATGATCGGGATGACGGATTTACGGCAGCAGTGACAGGCCCGGGCCGAACCCGCCATGTTCTCTACCTTCTTCTCCGAACGGACCTTGACTGCGCTGACACTATGAGTCATCTTCTCTACGATATGCAGGACTTTATGGAAGCGGATGCAGGTATGCGAAGGGATCAGCTGAATACAGCTATTGTGTATGGCAGCGGGTCGGTTAAGGCCAGAGACTTTCGATGTTACCCGGATCGGTTCCGCTTTCAGATCCCTCCTTATATCGAGGAGTACTCTGCCGGCGAGGCGATGCTGGTAAGCGCGGCACTCATTGATCAGATTGCCAACCGGGAACAAGGAGACAGCCTTCATATGGTGATCCTCCTTGATGGGAGGCTCCCCAATGACCGGATCTTTAAAGCAGGTTTGACGGCTTTGACCCGGCTGCAGAAAGAAGGAGTATCCTTTCTGGTAAGGAGTGCCGGGGATGTAGATTGTGAAGCCTGCAGCAGCCTGAAGGATCTTGAAAATAATGGAGAGCAGCTGTGATCTTAAAAGCACTAAGACGGTTTCGCGACAAAACCTATGAAAAATATGAACTGGAGCACAGGAATCTGAAACCGGCCTGGATGGACAAGGTCATGGAGCTTCATGAAAGGTCGGGATTCCTGTTTTATTTTGATGAATCCCTTGAAGAGAAAGAAGCCCCCTTCTCCCTCCTTGTCAGGGGCGATCTGGTTCGCGGGGAGACAAATCCGGGGAGACTTCTTTATTTGTATTCCGGAGAGGGGGTCTTATTGGGAAAGGCCTGTCCCGCCGGCAATCCGGAGGAGAAGGAAGAGGGACGCAGAGGACTCCTGACCCGGAAGAGAAATGAATTCCGCATGGAGATCCTTTCCTATCGGGGCTGCGATTCGAAGGATATGGACCACCGGATCCGGGTGGCTTGTTTTCAGGACATTTGCGCAAGATTGTCCCTGATCAGCGATATCCTGATGCCGGAGAAGGCGGCCGGACCGGAGGAGCAAGAGCCTTCCGGGTCGAAGGAGAAAACGAAGATGAAGGATAAGGGATGATGTGATTCATAAAATCCTTTAAAATGACCAATATCGCCCAATTAATCTCAAAAATATCGCATTAGAGCATCATAGGACTTGCAAAAAAGACAGAAATCGATTAGAATAGCAGAGCAAAACTGTGTTCATAAAGGAGCCGGTTAGGTCTGTGCAAGTGAAACGGCACGGCAACGGAATCGAGCATCCGAACGTTTTTGTCAGAGTATAAATTGTATATATAGAG
>CAMOVS010000208.1 GCA_946627575.1 uncultured Lachnospiraceae bacterium | reverse complement strand
GCAGGGCAAGGAAGGAAAATCCCTCTCTTCCGTCAAATATTATATCAGAGTATGCATTATCATTGATAATGAAAAACCCATATTTCTTGGCCAGCTCGATCATCTCCAGATACATTTCTTTAGGGGCCGCCGCCCCTATAGGATTAGAAGGGTAGGAAAGAACGATGAACTTTGTTCTGTGCAAAATATCTTCCGGAATTTCTGTCATGTCAGGAATAAAGTGATTGTCCGGAGTGAGGCCGTAATAATAGATCTCGGCTTCTCCAAGAAGGGAGCCGGCCTCATAGATGGGATAGCCCGGATCAGGAAGAAGGACGACATCTCCTGGGTCGGTCATAGCCAGACCCAGATGGCCCATACCTTCCTGGGTTCCATGGACTCCGGTAATCTCGTCGGCCTTGATGTCGGCATGATACCTGTTTTTATAATAAGAAACCAGGGCATCCAGGACCTCCTGAGTGTCCGTCAAAGAATAACGATAATTAAGAGGATCCTGTACAGCTTCTGTCACAGCATCCATGATATGCTTGGGAGGTTCGAAATCAGGAGTTCCTATGGAAAGATTAATAACTTCTCTTCCGGATGCAAGTAGTGCAGCCTTCTTTTCATCCATAGCAGCAAAGATTCCTGTTTGAAAGCGGTTGAGTCTTTTGGCGTGTTCAAAATGCATAGTTACGTTCACCATCCTTATAATAGTTCTTATATCTAATGAAAAGCTTCTTTATCCGTTTTTTGTATTGTTGCATCCTTTTCCGTTTGGCTTGTAATTGGTACAGCCAAGGAAATATTGTGATTTATCTTTTCTGGCTCTGACGATCAGGTATCCGTCCCTGCAGCATTCACACTTACGGATAGATAGCGGACCCCCGGCATAATCGTTGGTCATAAAGTCACAGATCTCCGGATCGTTGCTGCATATGTAGAGACGGAGACCAAGAGATGGCTTGTATCGAAGCTGCAGGGGGTAACCGCAGATGGGACAGGCCTTAAAATGGAGTCCTACAAAATCATTTTCCTCATTCCACTTTCCCCTGAGAGAAATGGATGGATAGTCTCTTTTTAATTCCAAAAGGAATTCAGAAGGATTCTGCTCTGGCGCTATAAAGTAAACTCTGTTTTTTGTTCTGGTAAGAGCGACATAAAAGAGCCTTCTTTCTTCAGCGTACTCTATGGAATAATCCTGATGAATTACCATGTTCAGCACTGGGTCATCCTGGATCTTACAGGGAAAGCCGTATTTATCATTCTTCCCATTAAGTACGATAACGTCATCGTATCCAAGACCCTTGGAGGCATGGGTAGTCATGAAATCAATTCTCACCTGGGGATATTTGTGACATTTGATATAATTTCCCCTATCCTTATAGGTGAAGAGAGAAGAGTAATCCAGATTCTTCCCATCAAAACCAAATCTTCCAAGTAAGAGAATCTTTTTTACGATTCTTCCTTCTTCTTTGGCGTAGGCCAGACTTTGTCCTATGGCATTCTCTATACACTTGGCGATGGCGTATCTTACACCGCTTTTCGGATTATCGAATTCCTTTTTCTGGTAGGCATCGTAAGTATATATGATCACAGGATCCTTGATGTGGCGTCCGGATATCAGGGACTTGGAGATCTGTTCCTGATTCTTCTGTATGAATCCTCCGGCTATATCAATGAGTTCCTGAGAATTGCGGTAGGTTCTGTCAATGGTCATTTGAGAGGCATAACCCATTTTCTCGGAGAATCTGGTGAACAAGGTAATATCGGATCCGCTGAATGCATAGATGGATTGCCAGTCGTCACCCACAGCTATGATCTTGGCATGGCTGATCTCCTGAAGGGCTTTCACCAGATCAAAACGCTGCCTTGAGATATCCTGATATTCGTCTACAATGATGTAGTCAAATGAAAGACTTTTTCCGGTCTCCTTATACTTGTGGAGAAGGACTGCTGATTCATTGATCATATCCTGGAAATCGATGGAATGGCTTTTTTTAAGATATCGTTGATATTCGATATAACATTCCCGGGCAATATTGAGAAAAATCCGGTTTCTCACATTGCCTGTTTTTTCCTTCATACGATCAAAGTCTTCAAGCCTGTATCCGTTGGTTTTAAAGTTCTCTATAAAGCGACAGAGAAGGATGCTAAGTCTTCCTAGATAGCGGTTTGTCTGATCTGCTGCCAGTTTAGAGATTATTTCTCTTTCCGAACGAGGCTGCATGACCAGACCGGCTTCTTCTAATTTTTCTTTAAGGTGCTCTATCCTGCTTCTTCCATCTGTATAGCTGGAGTAGGTAAAGATCAGTTTGCTTCCATGAGACCGGTGATGGTAGTATTTCTGGTTGGCCGCTGCCTTGTAGCGCTGCAGATCTTCCTCATTATATCGGCTGCTTTTGCCGTCTTCTGATATGCCGAAATGTTCAAGCCATACTTCTTTATCTCCCTGATTTATTCGGAAGTCCGGGGTGTAGGGTTTGTCCGTTCCGGGAAGGTAGTAAGGATAAACTGCTTCATATTCATATTCGATACCATTGAGGTAAAGAAAATTGGCGATCTCAACTTCCTCTCGGGATCGGAGGATCTCTGCCTGGATGGTCATTTTTTTCTTGCTGCGGCTGTTGATGAATTCTTTATGATATTCGTTCAACTCACTTTTCATGGTAACATGATTTTCTGATAGGATAGAGTAGAAATATTTTTCCAGGTCTTCTCCATTATAGGGAGCATCAAAATAGCTGCCGAAAAAGAGAATGAGATCATGAATGGTTCTTTTATCTTTTAGGGCTGTCTGGCATAGATATCTAAGAACCTGGGAATAGAGAACAGAAGCTTCTACGATATTCAGTTTTTCTTCTGCTTCCCTCTTAAGGATCGTATTGCCCGTAGCGTGGAAAGTACCGATCGGGCAGGGAATACCCAGATTCTTGTTAATTCGTTCCCTTAGTTCCCGGACAGCCTTATTGGTAAAGGATACTACCAGAATCTTTTCGGGGGAAATATTCTTTTTCTCCACCAGGTAGCGAACCTTGGCAGCCACAGTTGTTGTCTTTCCCGCTCCGGCTCCGGCGATGACCAAAGTGTAGTCTTCGTCAGACAGGATTACCTTGCGCTGGTTTTGATCCGGGACAATAGAAGGATCGATGGGGTCGAGAATATGATCCAGATAGTCTTTTTCTGTCTCGAGATGATTCCGCAGATAATGATCATTTTTCTTCTGTATATGGGCTGGGACGTCCTGAAGATAGCGGATAAACTTATATATTCTGTCGATGGATTCTTCAGATTGAAAACCCTGATTGATGAGGAAGTCTGTCAGAGTACCGGAAGACTCCAGATTCTGAAAAAACAAAATGGTATCCTTGTAAGATCTAATTTCATCGATATAATCACTTCGGGCGACAAACCTGTCCAGATAATAAAAACTCTTTATATATCGATATAATTCGATAAGTCTTTTGACTTCCGGATGCCGCCTGCGGGTTAGGGCAGATCTGGAGGCAAATGGTTTATCGAAAGAAGAATTAGAGCTATCTATGCTGTTTTTTATCCAGGAACGTACAGAAGTAAGGATACTCATCTTATGTAAAACCATTTAATCTCTGACGCAGAATTCTTGTGAAGCATCTCAAGTATAACACATATAGGAATATTTTTCATTTTTATCAC
>CAMOVS010000207.1 GCA_946627575.1 uncultured Lachnospiraceae bacterium | reverse complement strand
GGAGCCTTGGTAGCCGCTGCATCGCTGACCATCTGGATGATCTGGGAAAGGGTGGTATCCTCACCAACCCTAGTCGCCTCACAGCGAAGAAATCCGGACTGGTTCAAAGTGGCGGAAGTAACCCCGTCCCCCGGTCCCTTGTCCACCGGGATACTTTCACCCGTGATGGCAGACTCATTTAATGCGCTGTTCCCCTCTATAATGATTCCATCTACCGGAATGTTTTCTCCCGGTCTTACCAGAAAGATATCCCCCCGGCGGACTTCATCGATGGAGACCTCCAGCTCCTGGCCATCCCGCTCAAGAACAGCGGTTTTCGGCGCCAGCTTCATAAGACTCTTTAAGGCATTGGTCGTCTTGCCCTTGGAATAAGCCTCCAGCATCTTGCCCACGGTAATCAAAGCAAGAATCATCGCCGCTGATTCAAAATAAAACTCCATCATGTATCCCATGACAGCGTCAGAATTACCATCCACCTGGGCCCGGGTCATGGCAAAGAGCATGGCCGTCGAATAAACGAAAGCTGCTGAGGAACCCAGAGCGATCAGAGTGTCCATATTGGGAGCACCATGGAAAAGGCTCTTGAATCCGCTGATAAAGAACTTCTGATTAATAACCATGACTATGGCCGCCAAAAGAAGCTGTGTCAGTCCCATGGCCACATGATTATTATGGTAGAAGGCCGGCAGGGGCCAGCCCCACATCATATGCCCCATGGAAAAGTACATAAGAATCAGAAGAAATCCGACAGAAGCAATCAGCCTCTTACGCAGTTTAGGCGTCTCACGATCCCTCAAAGCATCCTCCTGGGCCGCAAGTTTCGCGCTGATCCCCTCGCCGGAATCAGCAGCAGTCCTTCCAGGTCCTCCTTTAAGCTCTGCCCCGTAGCCGGCATCCGTTACCGCCTGTATAATCTCTGATGGTGCGGCTGTGCCTTCCACTCCCATGGAGTTGGTCAGGAGGCTGACGCTGCAGGAGGATACTCCAGCTACCTTCCCTACGGCTTTCTCCACCCGGGCCTGGCAGGCTGCGCAGGTCATACCGGTTACAATGTATTGGTCCATATATTATCGTCCTCACTTTCTGTCTCGGTGGCATCGTTGATTAAAGACAACGCAGCGATGCGATTAACCCCTGATATCATTTCATAAGTTTAGGCAGGGTTCTTATCAGTTCATCCAGCTTATCACTGCTGCCTTCCCGGACATCTTCCGCCACACAAGACCGGATATGCTCGGAAAGAATGACCTTGCTAAAACTGTTCAGAGCCGAATTCGCTGCCGAAACCTGGTTAAGTATATCGATGCAGTAGGCATCCTCCTCCACCATGCGGCGGATTCCCCGAACCTGTCCCTCAATTCGGCTGAGCCGGTTCAAAAGGCTTTTCATCTCCTTTTCTGTCCGGACTTTATGAAGTTCATGGCAGCATCCCTGCCCTTCTTTCGAATCGCAGGCGCAGGCCCCTTCTTCCTCAAGACCGGCTTCAATCATTTCCATATTATTACAATTATCCTTGTTCTTTTCTTCCATCAAGAGCCCTCCCTCTTCTCATAATATATACCCCCATGGGGTATATGTCAAGTAAAAAGAAAGACACCGAAGGAGAAGTCCGGTGACTTAATAATTGTTGATAAAGTTTAGCTGTCTCTATGAGCCCCAACCTTTAATTTCCCATAATAAACAGTTTTTAGC
Organism: uncultured Lachnospiraceae bacterium; assembly: GCA_946627575.1. Lineage (GTDB taxonomy): Bacteria > Bacillota > Clostridia > Lachnospirales > Lachnospiraceae > Anaerobutyricum. The sequence goes on along the minus strand of CAMOVS010000207.1, from coordinate 1,963 downwards.
ATGGTGATCACACAGGCCCCCCCGCCGATCAGGTTGGAGATGGGTTCGGCCATGAAAACCCCATGAACGCCGAAACCAATACCCGGCAGAAGCAGAATCAGGGGAATCACGATAACCACCTTGCGGAATATAGAGAAAAAGATGGCATATCTGGCATAACCCAAAGCCTGGAATACTGCCTGACCGGAGAACTGGAGACCCATGAAAATATATCCAAAGAAATAGATATGCATGGCTGGCACGCCGGCCCGGATCAGGTCCGAATCATGGTTGAAAATCCGGATCCAGAATTCAGGAAATAGGGAAATCAGCCCCCAGATGGCAAGCAGATAGATAATCCCCATGAAAGCCATAATCCGTATGCACTCCTTTACCCGGTCATAACGCCTCGCCCCGAAGTTGAAGCTCATGACCGGCTGGGCACTGTTGGTTATACCCTGAACCGGCATCTGCACCACCTCCCGGATGGAGTTGATTACCGTGATCACTGCCACGTAGATATCTCCTCCCCAGGTCTGAAGGGCTGCATTGTTAACCATCTGAACCAGGCTGTTGGTCAGAGACATGGTAAAACCGGCCAGACCCAGAACAAGGATTCTCTTCACCCGGTCCGCCGCCAGCTTCATGGCCCTCCTGCGAAGGCGTATAATGGTTTTTTTGCCTGTCAGGAAGCGCAAGGTCCAGCAGGCTGCGGCCAACTGGGATATAATCGTTGCCAAAGCTGCTCCCTGAACGCCCATGTGCATCACAAAGATAAATACCGGATCCAGAATTACATTCATCACAGCCCCGATCGCTACGGTAGCCATACCCATATTGCCGAATCCCTGGGCATTGATAAAGCTGTTAAGGCCCAGACTGACCATGACAAAAGTACTGCCAATCAGGTATATGTTCATGTATCCCTGGGCATAGCCTATGGTCTGGCTGCTGGCTCCCAAAAGCCAAAGCAAAGGCGTCTTAAAGATATAACCCAGTACTGTCAGGGCCAGGCCAAGAATCAGCAGAAGGGTAAAAGAATTGCCCATGATCTGCTCAGCTTCCTCTCCATGTCCCCTTCCTCTTTCTATGGAAAATAAAGGAGCACCTCCCATACCTACCAGATTGGCAAAGGCGATTACGATGGTAATTAATGGAAAGCAGACACCCAGACCGGTAAGGGAGAGGGTAGCGTGATCCGGGATCCTCCCGATATAGATACGGTCCACGATATTATAAAGGACATTGATCAGCTGGGCAAAGGTCATAGGGATGGCCAGCCGGACGATATTGGACAGGACACTGCCCCTGGTGAAATCCTGCCGGCCATCCCTCTGTTCTTTTTCAGGTTCCGACTCCCCGTCCTCTTTGTTTAATGCATATTTATTATTTCTCAGGTCTTTCATATGGTCACTCATCTCGTTTCGTTTACTTGTTTTTATTCTTCCTCATCCCTCATGCTGTCCTCTAAAGCATCCACGATGGTCTCGACCACCTTCGTGGCCTTGTCCTGAACCTCTTTGGGCGCATAGGGGAAAGTGTAAGAGACATCCGATCTTTCGATCAGAGGCAGGTCATTGATGGAATCACCGATCCCATAGAGCCTGATATCCCCGTAGAACTCCCGCATATGATCCACACCCTGGCCTTTTGTACAGCCCTTGGGGGCAATATCTACCTCGACAACATTCTGGAAAGCATTGATATGCTGGCCGAATACCTTGTTGATCCTGGCAGCCAGATCCCGGGCCTCCTCCAGGGTCTCATTGTGGACGCCCAGCTGATGAACCATGCCCGGCTTAGCATCGTAGATAGAATCAATCACATAGTACTCTCCCGGATAATCCATCTCTTCAAAGACATGGATGACTCCGTCGATGTCGATAGAAATCCGGTGCTCCTTGGGATTAACCATTTTAATAATAGCATCGGCCACATCCCGGTCGATCCCCCGGCGGTAAATCTCCTGCAGGCCCCCGTCCCC
>CAMOVS010000206.1 GCA_946627575.1 uncultured Lachnospiraceae bacterium | reverse complement strand
TCAGAAATAAATCTTCTTAACTTAGCGGTATCCTTGTAATCAATTACTCCATTGTTCTCTGTACAGAACATGCAAACTTTTTTTCTTCTGCGTCCGCCTCTTCTTCTCATCGGAGAGTCGCCCCGATCTCTGTTATATGCCATTTGATATTACCTCCTGATTATACTCGCTAACGTATTGATTGGCTACGTTACCGCTCGTATATGCCCGCTCACAAATATTGCGAAAGAGCAGATTCTTCTAGATAAACGGCAGTTCGTCTTCAATTCCCTCGGGAATCGTCATGAATCCGCTGTCAGCTCCGTTGGCCTCAACCGGTGTCGGTCTGGCCGCCGGCGCGTCATGTCCTGCAGGCTCCGCTGCAGCCCGGTCATCATAAGAACCGTAGGAACCGCCGCCGTTGTTTTGGGAAGCGGCTTTGCTCTCGGCAAACTCCTGATCCTCCACTACAACATCTGTCGTATATACTTTTATTCCTTCTCGATTGGTATAACTGCCAGTTTGAATTCTTCCGGATATAGCAATCTTCGTTCCCTGCTTAAGATACTTCTCTGCGAACTCACCTTGTCTGCCAAAAGCAACACAGCTGATGAAATCCGCATTCTGTCCATCATCTCTCCGGAATCTTCGGTCCACTGCTAAAGTATAACGTGCAACACATGTTGCCCGTTCCCCCTGAGAATAGCGAATATCAGGGTTGCGGGTCAGACGACCCATCAGTACTACTTTATTCATTTATACCTCCTAATAATCCTATGCCTCCTGCTTAACGCACAGGTATCTGATTACCGGCTCCATGATTCGGATATTACGCTCAATCTGTGCCGGGCAATCCGTGGGAGCATCAAACTGGATAAAATAATAATATCCTTCACGCATCTTCTGGATCTCGTAAGCTAATCTCTTCTTACCCCAGTCATCGATATTGGTGATCTGTCCACCAAATCTTTCGATCAGAGCTTTCACTTTCTCAAAAGCCTCAGCTCTGGCCTCCTCTTCAAGCTTCGCGCTAATAACCACTGCTAACTCATATTTACTCATGGTCATCTGCACCTCCTTCTGGTCTTTTATGGCTCTTCCGTCTCCCGGAAGAACAAGGCTTAACTTGTCACAGTTGACTATTCTAACACAGAGCCGCTTAAAATACAAGTCAAAAATTAATCCGGTCAATCATTGCTCCCGATCTGCGAAGCCCCTGAAATTCTTTTCCACAAGCTTCCTCCGCAGCATAACCTGCCTGCCGCATTTAAGGCAGCGCAGGCGGAAATCCATACCGATTCGAAGAATCTCCCATTCATTCCCTCCGCAGGGATGCCCTTTTTTCATCCTGATAACCTCACCTACCTGAAAGTCCACCGCTTTTCCTCCTCCATTCAAGGTCCACCCGCAAGTCCATGCGCCGGATTCGGATACCAGAACATCCTCATCCGGGCTCATAGGATCGTTCTTGATTATAACATGACCCGGAATCTCTTTGCCAGCCCGGATTCTTCCCGCCTCATGATCATACCTTTACCGACTGCTTCCTGCCTCCATATCTATCTCATGGATTTCCTCCTGCATATCAAGAATACCGCAAGACATACAGCAAGACAGGCCGCGATTCCTGCCCACATGGTCCACCCTATGCCAGAGGAAGTCAGTGCTCCTGCTGCCTCCACAGCTTGTTGGAAGGGACCTTCCGATCCTGAATCCTGTATAAGACAAACCTTTGAATCCCCTTTATCATCAGAGCTTATATAATTACCAGCCTGGTCCCAGGCTTCATAACATACCTTCTGGGGCGCATGATCCGCCTTCAGCTCCGTCTGCCACCGGTGCATCCTGTCCAGATCATCTTCCCGGAGAGTCAGACTCTCCTTTTCCCGGAAAAACCATCCCCTGTAAAAAGTAATACGAAGCCGGTCCAGCTTCTGGTTGTCCATAGCTGTGAAAGAAATCCTGTGGCTTTCCTCCTTGTATCCGGCCTTTTCCAGCCCCGAAAGAATAACCTCAGGAGGTGTTTTATCAATAACAAAGCTTATCGGAAGTTTCTTTTTCTCATTATCGGTTGAAACCAGAGTTTCCCTCTTTTCCTGGCCTCTTCCGATTCCATCCGACTCGATACGGACCTGATAGGACCCTTCCCCGGAGAAGATATCTTTTGGAATGTAGTAATCGTATCTTCTCCAACCCGCATAAGGTGAAAAAGGTGACTCGGGCAGGTCCTTAGAAATCCCGGTCGGGAATGCTTCGACACGCTTATAATCCGCTTTGTCGGTCAGCTCCCTGCGCTCTTCATTGTTACAGATCAAAACGATCTTAGACCGTACCGGATTCACAGAGTATTCCGTGATATGGACATCCTCCTCTTCCTTCAGGTAATAGGAATCCAGCTTATTCCGGGTTCTTCCATCCATAAGATACACCGAGCCAAAGCGGTTGACATAGAAGAGACAGTCCCCTTTTTCCTCCGGCTTATTCCCTGCAAGGTCTTCCGTATCCACAAGAATCTTATAAACTCCATCCGCCTCCGGTATATGATCAAAGTCTCCCCAGGCTAACCGGATCCGCTGCCTGCTGCTCTTTCTTTGCTCATGATAAGCCTCCTGATCTGAGATATCCCCGGTTCCTATTTTTACCATCCGGATCCGGGTCCTGTCAGAATCCGGATGCAGGTCTTTGATGGTCACCGACGGCGCAGCCTGCCCGGTGCAAGTGCAGCCATCCCACACACCCCGGATCTCCAGCTTTGGCTTTTCCTGGTCTATGGTGAACTGCTCCTGAGGACATAGGGCCTTGTGTCCGGCCCGGTCCGTGCACTCCAGGCCAATGCTGTAATCACCGTCCCTGGTCAGATGAAGCCGGCAGACAAGCCTTGTCTCCCCTTCTTTTGTGACCTGGGGATTCCTGATCCGAAGAGACTTGCCATCGATTTGTCCCTGAAGCTTCCATACTATCTGTTCAGGATCGGGATTCTCATCCAGGATACGGATCTGAAGCTCCTTATCCTTATTATAATAATGATCGTTCTTTCGGTCCTTGCGGTTCATGGACAGGCTGATCTGAGGAGGAATGGTGTCGATGGTGAACGCCTCATCCTTGTCCCAGACGCTTACGTTCCCTGCTCTATCCGTCACGGTCAGTTTCAGTTTATAATCCTTACCGTCTTCGTGAAAATGGACACTGCATAGATAATAATCTTCTTTCTTCTCCCAGGGGGATATAGTATATCCATTCTTTTTCCCCCGGATGTCCCAGAGGATACCCTCCTCATCAAAATTACTCTCTCTGACCTTTACCACCGCCGTCCGATCTTTTGCATAATACTTGCCCTGCAGGGCCTCCTTAAGGTCATAGCTCACCTCGATCTCAGGCGGAGCCGCATCAATGACAATACGATTCTCTTCATAGGATGTATCGCTTTCATTGCCGGCATTATCCCTGAAATAAGCTTTGAGTATGGCAGGTTTTTCCGGATTGGAATCCACATAATCATCCTCCCGGAGGATGAGTGAAAGATCCGCTTTATAGTTCAGGTCTTTTTCTGCCTCCATATCTTTTTCCTTCCGGACGAGTTCATGACCGCCGAAGACCGCGCTCAATCGGCACAGGCCGATCCCGGAGTGATCATCAAGATACTCAGCCCCGGCCTTGACATCTCCTCTATAATAAAGAATACC
>CAMOVS010000205.1 GCA_946627575.1 uncultured Lachnospiraceae bacterium | reverse complement strand
TACGGGACAGTGAGTTGGCGGATTATATGAAGAGGCTTCCTGAAAACCCGGATCTGGTGATCACTGACAGCCAGGTCTTTGAGGAGGTAGCCCGGATCCTTCCCCATGAGGTTCCCCTGACTTCTTTTTCTATTCTGATGGCACGCTACAAGGGCTTTCTTGAAGAAGCCTGGCGAGGAGCGGATGTCATCGATGACCTAAAAGACGGGGACAGGATTCTGATTTCGGAAGGATGCACCCACCACCGTCAATGTGATGATATCGGTACGGTTAAGATTCCAGGCTGGCTGACTGCATATACCAAGGCAAATCTCATCATAGAAACCAGTTCCGGAAGAGAGTTCCCCCTGGATCTAAGCCCTTACCGACTGGTAATCCATTGCGGAGGATGTATGCTCAACGAAAAAGAGATGGTCCGGAGAATGGAGACGGCTCTGAGCCAGGGAACATCCTTTACCAATTATGGTATCGTTATCGCCAAGATGAAGGGGATTCTGGAGCGCAGCAAGAATATTTTCATGAACTGATATATAGAAATATTTTTCAATCTTTACAGATCGTATTGGATGGTTTATAGTCGAATCAAAGAAAAGGGATCGGACAAATAGTTTTATAAAGTAACCGATATATCGGAATATCAATATATCGATCTTGCCTTCTCTATGCTTCACCTGGAAGATGGATTCAGGTAAAAGCATTTTTTGTTAGTGCAACCGATATATCGGAATATCGCCACCAGGATGAGAGGGGGATGAACCATGGTACGCAGCGTAGTCATAGCGGATGATCTGACGGGAGCCAATGCTACAGGAGTTATGCTGAAAAAGATGGGTTACCGGACTTCAACGATGATGCGGAGAGAGGACGTAGATCTGGATAAGATTGATCATTGTGACTGTCTCACCTTTACCACAGACAGCAGGGGCATTGAGGAGTCGGAAGCCTATGATCGGGTCTACAAGTTGACAAAGATGGTCAAGAGCGATCAGATTCTTCTGTATTCTAACCGGATCGACAGTACACTCAGGGGGAACCTGGGTAAGGAAACAGACGCTATGCTGGATGCGCTGGGAGAAGATTATATTGCCCTGGTTGTTCCCTGTGCACCGGCTTCCGGGCGGGTAACGATCGGCGGATATATGCTGGTTCATGGGGCGATCCTGAGCAGGACGGAGGTAGCGCTGGATCCTAAAACCCCTATTCTTGATTCCAGAGTGGTTAAGATCTTTGAACAACAGACCTGCTATAAGACAGGATTTATTGATATGCATGAACTGACCCAGGGACTGGAATACCTGATCCATTGTATCCGGGACAGGGTAGAGGACGGGGCCAGGATTCTGGTATTTGACAGCATTACGCCGGAAGATATTGACATCATCAGTGATGCTGCCCTACGCTGCGGCTTTCCTTTTATCGCTGTTGACCCGGGGGCCTTTACCGCTTCCCTGACCAGTAAGATGATTCGCACCTCTGATCAGGAGGGAGGAGCAAAGATTCTCACTGTAGTAGGCAGTGTCAACCCCGTCGCGAAAGTGCAGATGGAGACCCTCTGGCTGTCTCAGCCTGTCTATAATGTCTTTGCAAAGACAAGCCGCTTCCTTGAGGGAGATCAGGAAAAAGAAGAGGAAATCAGAAGAGTCATTGATGAGATCACGGAACATGCCGACGGCTTTGAGATCCTTGGCGTGACCGGAGATGGTATCAATCCAGAGCACAGGATTGATCTGGGTGTCATATCCCGGGAAAAAAAGATGTCCATCGATGAGATCAGTGAGATCATCAACGAGGCCTTTGCCGAGATTGCATGGAGACTTATGAAAGCAGAACCAAGGTTCGGCGGCTGCTATACCAGCGGAGGCGATATCACCGCATCCGTCTGCAGGCGTTTTGGTGCTTTAGGTATACAGCTTAAAGACGAAGTAATCCCGCTCGCTGCTTGCGGACGGTTTATCAACGGCGATTTTCCCGGAAAATGGATTGTGACCAAGGGTGGTATGACCGGCAATCCGGACGGCATCAACATCTGTATACAGAAGCTCAAGACCATGCTTAATATCTGATGGCTTTTGGTCAGCACACGATGAAGGGGTTATAAGAGTATCAATTACACAGCTTTCAGCATAACTGCTTTTACTATAGAAGATTAGACAATGTATAGGAGGTTTTTCACGAGGAGGTATAACTATGAGTATGTACATGATCTCAATCGCATTTGTCTGTGGTATCATCGGAGCCCTGACCGGGGCCTTCCAGGAATGCCTGCTGGCAGGTATCATCATGGTCTTCATGACCGCATTTCCTCAGGTCTCCCTGCTAGGCGATCTGGTATCCTACGGATTCATTCCCTTTGTCGCTTTCAGCGGCGCCGTAGCAGCTACAGCCTACGCTTCCAAGATCCGCAAGCATAACTTCGGCGGAGCGGCCATCCTGACCAGCCTTTGTAAGACAGCAGATCTATCGGTTCTCCTGGTTTCCGGCATTTTTGCCGTCCTTGGTCTGGCTATGGCTACCGCTCTTGGAAAAATACCCATTACCTTTGATAATGGTGCAGTTTCCGTTATTATTTCTGCCGTTTTCGTCCGTATTGTATTCGGAGACGGCAAGTTTCTCAATCCTAACTTGAAGACCATGCCCCGATATTCCACAAAAAAGAGCGAGTGGTTCTTCTGGCTGGGACTTGGCCTGGTCATAGGATGCGGCGCAGGCTTCATCATCGATAAAACCGGCAATGCTTTCCTGCCCTTTTATCTGAGCCTGGCTTCCCTGCTTTTCTGGTTTCTGGAAAATGATTTTCCACCCAGTCACCATATTACCTGCACAGCCGGTTATGCCATGCTCGCAACGAATAGTATTCTGGCGGCCGCTGTATGGGGAGCCATCGCCTGTGCCATGAGTACTTTTATCGGAGATGCCATTAACACAGACGCCAGCACTCACATTGATCCGCCGGCTACCACCATTGGAATCCTGTCTATCATCATTTATATTATCTACTACGTTATTCTTTAAATCCGAACGAACTTTATTAACCATTAATCTAGATTGCTTTGAAAATGATTTGCCGAATGATCGGCGGGGTGTTATTATGAAGGAGGTATACCCATGAAAATTATTGACATGACACAGGATATTTATTCAGATTGCCCAGGCTGGTATGCTTACAAGAACGCAGAGCTTAGCAGAGAAACATTTGTAGGAAAAGAAGGCTATACTTCTGAGAGAATCAATGTGAACTCCCACACAGCGACCCACCTTGATGCTCCTGCCCACAACTACGCTGATATGGATACCATCGATGTAATGCCTATCGAGCAGTTTATCGGTAATGCTGTCATCATTGATAAGCGGGGCGTTGGTGAGAATTATGAAGTGACGGTTGAGGATCTTCTGCCCTACGAAGACCTGATCAAGAAGGACAGTATCGTTCTGATTAACACCGGCTGGACGACGCATCGCGGATATGGCGCAGATTATATGAAAGCATGGCCCTATCTGTCCGGCGAAGGTGCAGCATGGCTTCGCGAGAAGGGAGTTAAGGGCGTAGGTATCGACGGTATGAGCATCGGAGCATACAGTAATGGAAAGCCAGCCCATTCCGAGCTGCTTCCTTACAATATCTTCATCCTGGAAGAGTGTGCTTTCCCGGATGAGATCATGGAGTATCAGAACTTT
>CAMOVS010000204.1 GCA_946627575.1 uncultured Lachnospiraceae bacterium | reverse complement strand
AAGATAGAGGCGGAACTGGAATTCTGACGGATCATCTTCAGCACTCAGAAGAGTTTTCCCATCTTCAGCAAATAGCTTCTTGGTAATGGTCAGGGTTCGCAGGGCGTCAGGATTAACATGATTGTCGTAATCCACCTGTGGACGATCCTCAATGGAAGCTGCTTTGGTTGTAAAGTCAGACCTTCCGTCTCTATCATCATCTTTACCCTGAAGCACCTCATTATTTGCCTTGACCTGGTCATAGATTACAGGATTGATGCCGCACTCCCGGATATAGTAATCCGTGGTCTTGTCCGGAAGCCTTATAGCTGCCGACTGTCCGGGCTTGAGGAAGAATACATGATCATATGACCGCCTGCCGGAAGCCGGCGTAAAACTCTCAGCATATTTTACCGGTGTATTCTTTCCTGTATAGGTTACATGATAGCCTTCTCCATCCATCTCTTCCAGAAGACGGTACTCAGAATTATCCTCCGTCCTGTAGAAGATCTGATAGGGGAATTCTGCCAGCTTGTAATCCTGCTTGTCGGTACCGGAGATCGTCTTATTCAGTACAACCGTTCCCGGTTTTACAGCAGCAAGATTAAACCGCATCTTCAGATTGGAAGCACCTGCTCCCCGCTCCATGTAGAACATTTTCATAGTGTGCTTGGTATAGTCTTTAAATACATACTGGCCCTGAGCATTCTTCGTAAAAATCCCGTTCAGCCATGCCGCTACCTCCTGGTCGCTGGCTTTGGGATTACGGGTACGGTAATTACTTTCGAAAAGCTGGCGAAGGGTGAATTTACCGGTGCCGGTCTCTCCGGCATGAAGACTCCGGCTGATCTCGCCTGTCCGGAAGTTAATGCTGCCCACCTGTGCCGAATGGACGCCGCCCAGATCAAGAACAAGCTCACCGTCCACGTAAAGCCAGAAATCATCATCCCCGGAAAACTCGAAGATAATATCATGACCCCAGGCATCCAGACCGCTGGCTGTCTGGGTGAAAGCCGCTTCCATCTCCATGCCGAAGAAATAATCAGCCTCATCGGTGCGGATCATGTGAAGCTTCTCCCCCTTGCGGGGATCCAGGTCGGACAGGGGCTGGGCCAGAACATCCGTCTGATTGGTCACAGAGGAATACAGGCCGGGCGTCAGATCATTATAGGGCATAAACTGCCCGTGGGTCCTTGTAGGCCTAGTTTCATTGCCGATGGCGCCTAACTGATCATAGACTTCAAAGTTGCCATCGGAACCCAGACGGGCGAAATTCTGCGTACTGTCATAGGTAAAGTATCCACTCTCATGGTAGGTACTGTCGATGAAAAGATGATTGACCTCCTGCATCTTTTTATCATCAAATAAGGCCGATAAAGACTGGGATTTGCCTGTCCCCGTTACTGAAGCATCCGTCATGGGATAACCGTCCGTCAGATTCGTAGACACGAGACCTGTCGTGTCTTTATCCTTTCCAAGAACCAAAGTCTGAAGGGAGTCTCTGTTACTTACAATCCTTGTATTGAAATCCACCATCTTCATACGGATCCCGTACTGGTCATTATCGATGGTATCCACGGTTGTAAGCTTGTCAGGAGTCACCTTTTCCATGACTGCGAAATAAAAATCACTAGCTTCCGCCAGAGGGCAGGTCACAAGGCGGCCGTTTTCCGTCCGCAATCCTGCATACTCATAATAAGGATCATCCCAGGCAATGATACTGGTATAATCATCTCCGTAGCGCCGGCCGTTGAGATTGATGCCAAGCTTCTTGTCCGAAAGAATCTGGCTGCCTTTTAGCTGAGGCGCTATATATTTTTTGGAATAAGAATTATAAAGCTCATAGTAAAAGTTGGGGCTCACCCCGTCCTTTTCAAAATATTCCGTAAAATCCCAGAGGGCCGTATTAACTTTGCTGCTGACCCACTGAATTACATCACCGCTCTCATAGCAGCGAATCAGGCTGCCATCATGATCAACCGCATAGAACTCATAGCGTTTGGCATCATCATTCCAGATGCGGGTGTAGACAATAACCTGGCTGCCATCCTTAAGCTGGGCGGTGTTGGATGCGCTGATCTTATGAGCTGTGCAGATGACGATATCCTCATCTGTCAGGCTTTCCGACTTCTCCACAAGGCTCATAGCGCAGGTTCCGGATGCTTCAATCCTGCCATCAAAGCCATCTTTGGTCTGGCCATTTACCAGATTCAGGAAATACCCTCCGGCCCTTAAGTAGTAGCGTCCATCATCATCCGCCCGGGATATCTTTATGCGGGAATAGATCTCATTTGGCTCCTCAAGGAGAAGAACCTCATCTTTCTTAATAGTCAGATAACGGAGCCCCTGATCCGTATTAGTCGTCACGTAGTATTGCCCTTCCGAGATGTAATGGAAGGTCCACTCTGTAATGGAAGTATCTTTAGCCACCAGAAGATATCCATTCCGGTTCAGCACATCCGGGCGGACAATCAGGTCTTTACCGGACAGACGAGCCTTCTTAAGACCACTTTTAGGCTCGGCAGTCAGGCCTGTACCTGTAATAGCCGCATCATACCAGGCAATACCGCAGCTTCTGCCATCGAGCTCAAAGGGATCTGTCTGATCTTCTTCCATGTACTCAAGCTGGATTCTCGCATTAACATCGTTGGAGGCATTGTAAGCGGCAAAGCCATTGCCGCCGGCCCCGCCCTGCATATTCCAGTAATATCCTCCGGTTCCCGCCATGCGGAAGGTAGCAGCATTGTTAGGAAATGCGCTGATAGTAAAGGCGGTAGCGTCCTCCCTGCTGCTAAAGAGCAGGCTGTTGCTGCTTTGCTTTATGTACTGCCTTCCACTGCCTTCGTCATCAATACAGGATACCAGGAACTGGTCATCCTTTCCCTCAACCTTTTCAAAATAATACTTAACACAGCCGTCCGCCTCCTGAGGATTGGCGGCTGCCGGTTTGGTTTTGCGGATACCGGTCCGGGTCGATGAGGCTTTGTAGGTTTTATTGGTAAAATAATAACCATCAGGATGGCGCATGTAGAGACCTTTTTCTCCCATCCGGGCAATCTCCTCCAGAGAATCTACCCGAACTACACCAAAGTCCATATCCGGATTGGGCAGATCCACGATGGCATATACTGAAAAAGAACTCGTCTCAAAGGATACGGCTTCATCCTGTCCGGTATTGTCCAGAACTTCCGTCTCCTTACCAAAGTGAACCACATTCATCCCTGCCGGGCTGTCCTTATCCTCCAGTACAATATCCACCTTAACCGGAGTCTTTGGCTGATAGCTTACGGAAGGATCATCCCCATCCAGGATGCTGATGTCAAATAATCGTGCGTAGGGTATGCTTCCCTTCTGGCAGCCCAGGGCTGTCTCAGACTCTCTGACATAGCGCTCATAATCTTTTGACTTGTCTTTTATTTCCTCTACATTAAGCTGAGCATCAGCAGGAATTCCTGCCCGGCTGTCGAAGGTAAGAGTAACCTTGTAGGTATTACCGTCACTGGTCAGCACCTTCTTCTCTATCGTGGTATCCACGATGCCATAGACTGAAGACCGGTCTGTCCGGAAGCGGACGGAACCTTTTTTGCTGTTGACCTGGTCAGAAATAACTTCTGCCTTTCTCTTGCCCTTGAAATGCAGGGTATGGACATCCTTCCCCAGGCTGTCATCGAGGTTAACCTGAACTTCCACGGGAACTGCCGGCTGAATGGTATT